>JAFDFW010000095.1 GCA_019309605.1 Deltaproteobacteria bacterium
GCCCTCGCGGTAGAGCATCGTCTTCCCGTCGGTCGTGCCCGTGATTGCGGCGAACGACCACTCAGGGTCGCCCGGGTTCATCACGGAGCCGACGAGTCGCAACTTGCCCGCACAGTTTGGAGCGGGCTTGTTGGGGTCCCAGTCTTCGACGGGTAAACCATCCTCGGTCATCTCGGGAAGCGGCTCCGCCGTCAAATCGCCCCGTGCCGAATCGAAGATGTTCCTCCGCAGGATGATGGCAGGGTCCCGCTTGCGCTGGAACGCCGCAGCGGCAGTGGGAATCGGCTTGCGCGACGGCTTGGCGATGAGCGGATCGGACGCGAGCAATTCCGAAGCCAAGACGCGAGTCGTTCCCTGCGCCAGGAAGAAAGCGCATAGGGCGAGCGTTGCGAGGATAATCGCAGTCGAGAACCGTCTTTCGCGCGGAGTTGCCACTAGGGCTCACTAGAGCAACCACCGTGCCGAAGTGGGACCGCGAAAACATCAATGATTTCGTGCCTCCTGGGGCAAATTGCGCTTACCCTGATGGACAACGTGGCGGGCTTGATCCGCCGCAATTGACAAAGTGACACCCCATGGGGGCTCGGCCGTTCAGGGGGCCTCGTCGCCCTTCTCAGCGCCAAGCTTGCGATAGATCGTACGTGCTGAAATTCCGAGGAGTTGCGCCGCCAGCTGCTTGTCCCCGGAGGTGTGTTTCAGCGTGCCGTGGATCACTCGCCGTTCAACCTCGCTCAACTGCGTCCCGACGGCGAAGCTGAAGGCATCGACCTCGGGTTCCGCGCGAGCCACGGGGTCGGGAAGATCGGCGAGCTTGATGGCGCCACTCTTGTTCAAAACGACCGCGCGCTCGATTACGTTCTGCAATTCTCGGACGTTGCCCGGCCAATCGTACGCGACGAGCTGTTGGATCGTGTCGCGATCGACCGCCAAAGGATCTTTGTTGTTCTTCGCGCAGTACGTTTCGACGAAGTGTTCAGCCAGAAGCGGAATGTCGTCGCGCCGCGCGCGAAGCGGCGGGCTGGTGAGCGCGATCACATTGAGCCTGTAGTAGAGATCCTCGCGAAACTCCCCCGCCTCCACTGCGGCGTGCAGGTCGCGATTGGTAGCTGCGATCAAGCGGAAATCCGCCTTTTTGGTTTGCCCGCCAACCGGCTGATACTCGCCTTCTTGAAGAACTCGGAGCAACTTCACCTGCACGGCCCCCGATAGCTCGCCGATTTCATCGAGGAATAACGTCCCGCCTTCGGCTTCGGAGATCCGGCCGCCCCGGCGCGCGATGGCACCCGTAAATGCCCCTTTTTCATGGCCGAAAAGCTCCGACTCTACGATGGTCTCGGGGAGGGCGGAGAGATTGACTCCGACGAACTTGCCCCTGCCGCTTCGCTCGTGAATGAAGCGCGCCAGCAGCTCCTTGCCTGTCCCGCTCTCCCCGAGGATGAGCACGTTGGCCGAGGAGGGCGCGGCCTGTGTCGCGATCTCGAGTGCGCTCCGAAGCGACGCCGCGGAGCCGATGATGCTTCGGTCACTGAGCTGCGAGAGTTGTTGCCTGAGATCTTTGTTTTCAACGACGAGTTGGTGACGCTCCGCTGCCTTGCGAACGGTCTTGACCATCTGCAGTCGCTTCAGGGGCTTCTCGACGAAGTCGTAGGCCCCGGCTCGCATCGCTTCCACCGCTTTTTCAACGGTTCCGAACGCGGTCATCAACACGACCTCGGCGTCCGGGACGATGGTCTTCAGCGCCTTGACGAGCTCGATGCCGTTCATGCCGGGCATCATCAGGTCGCTGACCACGACGTGCACCGGTTGTCGCCGGCACAGGTCGAGCGCGTTGCGTCCGCTCGTCGCGGTAAGGACGGCGAACCCTTCGCGCTCGAAGATCCGCCGAAGGGAGTCGATGTTGGGAGCTTCGTCGTCCACGACGAGAACGGAGATTTCGCTTGAATCGGTCATAGGGGACTCTCTGGCAACCAGTGTTGACACTATGTCACGAGATGACAAGTCGTCCGAACTTTGTGACATCGTATAACTTGTTGTAATCACTGCTGTTATCTCCAGTCGGGCCAGCGCGCATCGCGGCTGTGCTGGAGATAGTGCAATCTGCGGGCCAGTTCAGAAGACGAGCGGAAGTTGCCGTCCCCTGGGGGGCTCCACCGTCGGCGGTTGCGGCGCTTCTCCGGCTTGACGCTCGAGGCCCAAGCGCTCGCAATGCGTCGAGAAGAGCTGCTCGACGGCGGCCCATCGTGGGCCCCGGCCCGCCATGCGGGAACCGAAGCGACTGTCGCTCATGCGCCCTCCACGCACGTCGCGAATTGCGCTCATCACTTTGGCGTGTCGCAACGGAAATGCTTCGGCCAAACGCGCCTCGAAGATCGGGCCGACCTCGACCGGGAGTCGAAGCAAGGTTTGGAACGCGCCTCGCGCGCCAGCTGCCCGCGCGCGCTTCAGGATCTCTGGGATCTGATCGTCGTTGAGACCTGGAATGACGGGGGCCACCGCCACCGAAGTGTCGATCCCAGCGTCGGAGAGAATGCGGAGAGTTTCGAAACGCTTGCTCGGTGGACTCGCGAAGGGCTCGATGGCGCGTGCGTGGTCGTCATTCGCAAACGGGATGCTCACCGTGACATTGCAACCGGCGCGACGTTGCAGGTCTTGAAGCACATCGACGTCGCGCCGCACCAGCTTCCCCTTGGTGATGATCGCGACCGGGTTCGAATAGTCTGCACAGACTTCGAGGCAACCGCGGGTGAGCTCGTACTGCGCCTCGATCGGTTGGTAGCAATCCGTGTTCCCAGAAAACGCAACGAGCTCTCGGCGCCAAGACTTCTTCTGAAAAGCAGCCCGCAAACGCTCGACGACATTGACCTTCACGACAATCTGCCGCTCGAAGTCGGTCCCGGCCCCGAACCCGAGATACGGATGCGTCGGACGCGCGTAGCAATACGCACACCCATGAAAACACCCCCGATACGGATTCACACTCCAGCGAAAACCAATATCAGGACTCCGGTTCTCGGAGAGAGCACTCTTCGCCTCCTCTTCGTGCACACAAAGATCCGCAGGCGGAGGTGCGCCCTCCCACTCGATGTGCGCAGCTTCGAAGCGATTGGGAGGATTATCGCGATTGTGAGGCACTGAACAGGAGTATAGTATTGCGGAGCCCTCCGCACCAGCGGTAACTGAGTCACCGGAGAACGGCTCGCGACGCACGTGCTCGCAAGCGGGGCCCGCTCGGCCGTCTCCTCAAGTCGACACACGACTAGCCTCCCGCCCACTTGCTGTGCCGCGCATCGCGAGTCGTTCTCCTCTGTAGAAGTCGACGTACGGAGGGGCACGGTAAGTTGATCATTGTCGTATGGAGGGGCACGGGGGAACGCGATGTGGGGGTTCGGCGGCGTGTGAGTGCCAAACGGCAAGACAGCAACCACCCCCGATTGGCGCGAGCTCCGAGGGGCGCCTTGCGTGGCCTCAGGTTCCCTGTCTCTCCGCTAGTCAGCGTACGGAATCGCTTCGCAGGCTTCGTGCGCCCCTTGCCACCTCATCAGCGTCGTCTCCGGCTTCCCGTTGTCGTCGTAGCTGATCACTGCATACGTCAAGCCGCTGTCCTGCCCCAGGTATTGCAAGTCCAAGTTGATCATCTTCACCCACGTTCCCGTATTCACCAGGATGCGGTCGTTCGGGAGTTGCAGGAAACGCGGGCCGTGGCTGTGGCCTACGATCAAGGTGTGGGCGCCTCTAATCTTGTTGAGCGCGCGGATCGCTCGTTCGTCGTAGCCGCCGCTCGTGACTTCGAGGACCTCTTCGCGCACCAATCGCGGGAAATTCATGATGCGGTCGCGCCAGGCTTGCATTGTGAAGACGCGGTGGCGAAAGAAGTAGACCGTCGAGCGCCATAGGAACTTGAAGACGAAGCCCGGATCCAACAACGCCGACGACCAGAGAAATCGACCCAGGGGCTGGATGCGGTCGATGTGGCTTCGAATCTCTTTCAGCGGGTTCATGACTTCGAGAATCCAGAGGCTGCCCCACGGTAGCGCCAACACTTCGGCTCCGTCTCGGCGTGTGCGCGTCATCTGCGAGTAGTCGACGCGGTGAATTCGCTCGAACTGATGGCCGTGCCGGATCTGGATGCCTTCGGGAAGGTAGTAGGTGTCGGACGAGGTGACGAAGTGCACGCGTTCCGCGGCTTCGCCTGGCGCGACGTATCGAAGAAAGAGCTCCTGCACACCGGAGAACCAGAGCTCGAGGTCGTGGTTACCGGGAAGATAGGTCACACGGTTCGTCGGCTTCTGTAGAAACTCTCGGATCGCGAGCACGAATTTCGGGTGTCCCTCGAGACACTGCTGTAGTTTGGCGATCGCGATGTCTTCGGTCACCTCGGTCGGCCACTCGTTGTCGATCTTCACTTTCAGGAGGTCGAAGATGTCGCCGTTCAGAATCAGCTCGATGCTGCCGTCTACGCCGGCAAGCTGATCGTAGTAGGCGAGGAGCTCCACGAGTCGATCGTCGTGGATGAAATCCTCGAGCGGATTCAGCCGTCCGCGTCGGGTCCCCGTCCCGAGATGCAGATCGCTGAGCACCAGCCGAAGCAAAGTCATCGTTCGCTACCCCCAACTGAGGTTACGTAAAGCGGGGCGATGGGCCAGCTTCTTACAAGCCGCTCGACTTGAGGCTCTGGTTCTCCTCTTCCGTCAGCGGAAGGTGCAGCCCGCACTCACGTGTTTTGCCGAGGATGCGACCGTCGCGCGGATCCATGTCGGCGGTCGTGGGAATCGTAGAATGATGGTCACCAATCGAGCGGTACCCCTGTTCGAACATCGGATGGTAGGGGAGGTCGTAGCGCTCCATGTAGGAGGCTATCTGCTCGCCGGTCCAGTGCAGGATCGGATGAATCTTGAGGCGGCCGTCTTGCCGATCGATGCGTCGCAGCCCCGCGCGATGCTCGGTCTGCTCGGAGCGCAACCCGGCAATCCAACCCTCAGCGCCGAGCTCGCGAATAGCCCTTTGCATCGGCTCGACCTTGTTGATCTGGAGGTAGCGCTTCACGCCTTCCTCCCCTTGCTCCCACAGCTTTCCGTACAGCGCTTCCTGGCGAGCGGGAGACATCTGCGCCGCGTAGAAGCGAACGTCGAGATCCAAGCGTTTGATCAGCTCTTCGGCGAACTGATACGTTTCAGCAAAGAGGTAGCCCGTGTCGACGCAGATGATCCGCGTGCGGGGAGCCAGCCTGTGTACGAGGTGCAGCATCACCGCCGACGTGGCGCCAAAACTGGTCGATGCGATCAGCTTCTCGCCAAAGCGTTCCGAGGCCCACTCGATGAGCTCTTCGGGGGTCGAAGCTCCGAGGGCTCGATTCTGTTGGTCGAGGTCGGAATCCATTGGGGCTGCGCGCACGGCTTCCATGGTGATTCGAAGTAACTTGACAAGTCTGGTGCGGGTTTGCAACGCGTCCAGTCTTGGAAAGCGAACCTAATCCTATAAAGCTGCAAAATACAGCATATTTTGTTCTGCGCCGCACCGAATATTCTTGACTAAAAAAGTGTGCAATCATCGTAGTGTGACGAATTCCTCAGCGGAGGTGGGGTGAATCCCAATGGTTGCGTCGAAGTGGGCTTTCGTGGCTCCGGCTTTCATCGCCACGGCCAGCCCCTGAATGATCTCCGCGGCTCCGTGGCCGGCCATGTGGCAACCGATCACCCGGTCGTTCGAGGCGTCGACCACGAGCTTCACGATGCTGTGTTCTTGTCGGTCGCTGAGGGTGAGCTTCAGCGGGGTGAAGACCGACTTGTAGACACGGACGTCCTGGCAACGGTGCCACGCCGCCGCTTCCGTGAGCCCCACCGTGGCAAGCTCGGGTTGGCAGAAGACGGCGGTCGGGATGCCCGTGTAGTCGACGCGGTGCCCGCCTTCTCCGTAGAAGTGATGTGCGAAGTGCATCCCCTCGGCGAGGGCAACCGGCGTGAGCTGAACGTGATCGGTGACGTCTCCGACGGCGTGAATGGACGGCACAGAGCTCGTGAAGTCGTCGTCCACGACGATCCCACCGCGGCGGCCGAGCTCGACACCGATGTCTTCGAGTCCCAACCCTTCGATGCGGGGTTCTCGCCCGATCGCGAATATAGGAAAGTCGGTTTCGAGGACTTCGCCGTTGTCCAGACGAGCTTCGAATCCTGAGCCGGTGTCTCGGAGCTCCTCCACGCGCGTTTCAAGCAGGATCCGCATGCCCTTGGCTTCGAGCTCGTTGTGCAGGTGGCATCGGAGGTCGTGGTCAAATCCGCGCAAGATCTCTTCGCCTCGATGGACGAGGGTGACATTCACCCCGAGAGCACAGAGCACCGAGCCAAGCTCGAGCGCGATGTACCCGGCTCCAACCACCATCATGCGTTCCGGCAATTCTTCGAGAGAGAACACCGCATCGGAGGTCAGCGCGCGTTCGCGTCCGGGAATGTCCGGTACGATGGCCCTTCCACCGGTTGCGATCAGAATCCTCTCGGCCGAACGAAGAGTCCCGTCGACCTCGACCGTATGAGGGGCGACCAGCCGCGCCTGACCTTTCAACAACTCCACTCCTGCGCTCTCGAGCAGACTCTCGTAGATGCCGTTGAGGCGCGCGATCTCGCGATCTTTGTTGGCGCGCAGAGTGGCCCAATCGAAAGAGGATTGAGTCGACCAGCCGTAGCCACGCGTGTCCTCGAGATCGTACGAAAAGTGAGAGCCGTAGACGAAGAGCTTCTTGGGAATGCACCCGACGTTGACGCAGGTTCCACCCATGCGAGCCATCTCGGCAATCCCCACCCGCGCGCCGAGCTCACTCGCCACCCGTGCCGCCCTCACGCCACCCGATCCCGCGCCAACCACGAAGAGGTCGTAGTCGTATTCAGCCATTGTGTATCACCTCGAAATCTCGGGCACGGGTATGGCTGAGCGGCCTCGTTGTTACCAGCTCGCGAACTCGCGAAGCGTCGCCACGGCCGAAAGCTCGGTGCATCCGCCCTGCAGTAGTGTCATCGCGCCTTCTTCGGTCACGCCGACGTAAAGCTCGCGCGAGTCGTCAGGGACGAGCGGAACGAGCCTCTCGCTCACTGCAGCCTTCGCCAGGAGGGCGTTGAGGGCGCGCACCAAAGCCCGCACCGCCACGGTTCCGGTTTCGGCATCCTCGTCGTCTTCGTCGGTGATGGCGCTGAAGTGTTCGCCCGCGCGCAACACGAGCGGCCCTTCGTCGGTACCGATTCGTTGGAGCTTCACCGCTGCGATCTCGGGATTGAGGTTCGCCAAGGAAGAGACGAGCTGATGCGCGTTCACCGAGAAGTAGTCGTTGTGCATGAAGAACCGGTCGGTACTGCGGCGGCGCGCTGCGACGGAAGCGTCGTCGTTGCCACGATAGTACAGCCCGAGGATATCCATTCTGCGGGAGTTGACCCGTGACTCGTCCAGGTTCGACGCGATCGCGGAAAGTTGCTTCGTATCGAGCTCGCACGCGAGGCCCGCAGCGTTGAGGAGTCGTACGAAATCCTCATCGCGCTTCGAGTAGCTTGCGCTCTCTTCGCGAGGATGCAGATCCTCGGACGGCGGCTCGACCGACTCTTTCAGCGACGCTGTCATGACCCCCTGTACAATTCAGTGTTCAACAAATGGGAAAAAAGGTCGACCCTCTGACATAGATCAGTCGCCCGAAGGGGCAAAACCAAGGCATTTCCGCCCCAGACGTCTACGATTGGTCCCGGCACAACACGAACCAGGCCGACATTGGCTTGCCGTTTTTGGTCGCTCGACCGATCGTCACGTGCTTCGAAACACCGCGCAGGATGTCTTGCGTCCCGTTGTAGACGACCTTCGAGAGACGAGCTGAATTCGGCAGGATTGCGGGCCAGTGCTCGGGCCGTTCTGGGGGCACGCGCAGGTAATCGACGAGCACTTCGCCGACGACTTCATGAGGGTGGGCCACGAAGTAGCCAGGGCCGACGACGGTTTCGACGAAGGCGCCGGCGCGGTTGTAGCCCCACAGCTCTGCGCCGTGCTCCGCCGCGGGGCGCACGAACACCTTCGCAAAGTGGTTGAACGCGGGCAGGGAGTTCTTTCCGTGGTGAAGCTGTTCCTGCATGGCGCCGCAGTCGCTGCTCACGATGTCGTGCAAAGAGATCGGCTTGTGTCCCTTTGCGGCCTCGAACAGCCGTGCGAGGTGCGCGCGCCCCAACGTTCGAACCTCAGCGATTCGTTCTGCCGAGTCGAGGTTGTCCAGATGCGAAGCAACTGCAGCCATGTCGGGCGTGTCGTTGCTGAGAAGCTCTCGCAGACGTCCCATGCCAAACCTATGTCCGAAGTGAAGCCGACCGGCAACTAGCGAATCCGTCGATGACCGTGGATGCCGACGAGCCTCGTGGTATCCACCCGCAACGACAGCAGCAAGGTGAACAGGCGCCGCGCCGTCTCCAGGTCGAAGCCGAACTCGCGGAGCTCTCGCTTGAGCACTCGCCCAGCGCGGTCGTGTGTGACTTTCTTCGCCATGTCCAGGGCTTCCATTTGATTGACGCCGTTCGCCTCGGCGATTTGGCGGACGATATCGATGTACTCCGTAATGTGCTGGGATAAGAGATCGTGCGGGATGGTGATCGCTCCGAGCTCGAGCCCCTCATCCGACCGAAAATCCAAGGCGAATTGCTGCTCGGTGACGCTCACGTGAAGTGTCGCGACGTCTTCGACGCTGCTTCTGGCTTTCGAGAGAAGCTCCCGAATGCTCGCTTCCCAGTCGACATGCTGCGCTTCAGAGCCGCGCTGCAACGTGCGCTCATCGATGACCACGGCGCTGAGGGGCATTCGCGGACCATATCAGTTTCGACCGCGTCTGCATCTGTGGCTCGTGGGCTGCTATGGTCCGCCGGTGACGCCGGATTTGAGCGAGCGCAGGGAGCACCTCGTCTATCGGTGGGACCTCGACAAGACCTACCTCCGCACGGAATTCGACACATTGCGCGACCTGGTGCGCACCGCCTTCGAGCCCGCTTCCCGCAAGCGCGCTTATCCGGGCGCGGGCACTCTACTCAGAGAGATCCGCGCCACCGACCCTGCGGCGATATTCATACTGTCAGGGAGCCCCGAGCAGATGCGGAGCGTCCTCGAAGCGAAGCTCCGGCTCGATGGGATTCGCTGGGACGGCTTCACCCTCAAGCCCAGTTTGCGCAACCTCGTCCGTGGCAAGTTTCGGTTTCTGCGAGACCAGCTCAGCTACAAGCTGACCGCGTTGCTCCGGTCGCGGACCAACGTGTCGCCGGAGACCGATGAGGTCCTCTTCGGCGACGACGCCGAGGGCGATGCGTTCATCTATTCGCTCTACGCCGACATCGCCGCAGGCCGTGTGAGTCAGGAGCTCCTGATGAAAGTCGCGGAAGCCGCGGACGTTTATCCCGAGGATATCCCCGAGCTCGTCCGCATCGCCGCCCGGGTCCCTCGGGGCGACACCGTTCGTCGTATCTTCATCCATCTCGAGCGCGTCTCGTCGACCGCGGGGTTCAGCGACTTTGGGCGGCGCGTGTGCCCCTTCTACAACTACTTTCAGCCTGCGCTGGTCCTGCTAGAGGATGGCGCGCTCGATGCGCAGGCCGTTCTGCGGGTCGGCGCCGATTTGGTCGTTGCCCACACGTTCAACCCGGAGGTGCTGGTCGCTAGCTTCGATGACCTGCGACGGCGGGGCTATCTGAGCAAGAGTGCCGTCGACCGGATCTCCGAGGTTTCCGACACGATCGAGCCCAACACGTTCGGGCAGGCGTCCATCCCGCTGCGGTCGCTCGTTCGCGCAATGCAGGCAGCCCGCGCCGAGCTTCCCGACGAGGTTGAGGTCGATTCGGTGAAGGAGGACTATCTCACGCTCTTTGCGAAAGACCGGGCTCGGGCGAAGGCGGCGAAACGAAGGGCCCGCTGGACCCGCGAGAGCCCCTAGTTCTTGTCGCTCGGCCGCACGCCCAGCATCTCGAGCGCATCTTCGGCGAGCTCACCGAGGGTCGTCTTGGTCTCATCTTCGAAGTCTTCGATGACCACGAGTCGTTTGTCGCCCACGAAGCGCTCGAGATCGGCGAGGGCCTCCGGGTCTTGCAGTTGGGCCAGGGCTTCGATGGCGGCGGCCGCCACGTCCGCGCTCGGGTGATCGAGAAACCGGCGAATCAAGGGGAGCGTGCGCGGTTCGGCGATCTCGGCGAGCACCCACGGGAGCTCCGACATGGCGAGCCCGTCGGCGTTGCGTTCGAGAGCTCGCTCGATGCCCCGCGCGAGCTCGGCGTATCGCTCGTACCCCAGGTCTCGAAGAGCCTCGCCGGCAGCGACGCGGACGCGCGGCTCCTCGTCGTTCAAGATGGCGATTAAAGCATCGGTCATGTGCGGGCCGGGGACCTGCGCGCAAAGATCGGCCAGGCGTTCGAGGCGCATGGTGCCTTCCTT
>JAFDFW010000652.1 GCA_019309605.1 Deltaproteobacteria bacterium
TGGTGGATACCGTCGAGGAGGACCGGGTTCACGTGCTGTTGGAGCATGCGGCCGAGCATACGGGGCTGCCCCTCTTTTCATGGACGCAGGTGGATGGCCTCCGCCGCGAGCTGCCCGAGCCGGGGCACACCCCGGACAGCGGACCTCCCCAGAAGGCCCTGGCCTTCATCGAGCGGTCCAACCTCGAGGCGATCTTTCATCTGCGAGGGCTCGGGCCGTACCTCCACGAGCCCGCCGTCATCGCTCAGATCAAGAGCATTCACAAGAAGTACTTCGGTCATCGAGGCGCGCTCGTTCTGTCCGGCCACGCCATGGACATGCCTCCTGCCATTGAGCACTTGTTCACGCCCATCAACCTGCATGCGCCGTCGCCCGAGGCGTATCACTCGTTCGTTCAAGCGGTGTTGCGTGATTTGGCCAAGCGGCTTCACGTCAAAGTCGAGCTTTCCAGCGCCGACGTGTCGCAGCTACTTGCCGCGCTGCACGGCCTCACCTTCTTCGAGGTTCAGAAGATCATCACGCAAGCCGTTATCGAGGACGGTGTGTTGGAACGCGACGACATCGTCCGGGTCCTCGAAGCCAAGCGTCAGATCATCGAACGCTCGGGTGTGCTCGAATACTTCCCTCACGAGCACGAGATGGGTGAAGTGGCCGGCCTCGACGAGCTCAAGGGTTGGCTTCGCAAGCGGCAGGCGGCCTTCGAGGATCCCAAGAAAGCCAAGGAGTACGGCCTGTCTCCCCCCAAGGGCCTGCTCCTGATCGGCGTGCAGGGTTGCGGTAAGAGCTTGTGCGCGAAGGCCGTGGCCGCCGAGTGGAAGCTTCCGTTGATCCGTCTCGATCCCTCCAATCTCTACAACCGTTACGTTGGCGAGAGTGAGAAGAACCTGAAGCGCGCGATCAAGCTCGCCGAGGCGATGGCGCCCGTGGTCCTCTGGATGGACGAGATCGAAAAGGCGCTTTCTCAGGAGGACGCCGAGGGCGGACCTGCGCAGCGCATCTTCGGCACCTTCCTCGCCTGGCTTCAGGACAAGAAAGAAAGTGTCTTCGTTATCGCGACGGCGAACGACATTTCGAAGCTCCCGCCCGAGCTGATGCGTAAGGGTCGCTTCGACGAAATCTTCTTTGTCGACCTCCCGCGCGAGGAGGCACGTAAACGCATCTTGGAGATTCACCTGGAGCGCCGGAACCGCGACCCTGCGAAGTTCGACCTCCTTCGACTGGTCGATCTCACCGACGGTTTCAGCGGTGCCGAGATCGAGCAAGCGATCGTGTCGGCACTCTATACGGCGTTCTCCCGGCAAGAAGACCTCAGCACCGAGGCGATCGCCGATGAGGTCGAGCTGACCAAGCCGCTTTCGGTCACCATGGCTGAGCGCATCGACGCCCTGCGCGATTGGGCCCGGGATCGCGCGGTTTTCGCCGGCTGAGGGGTGTGGGATAGCGTAGGCACGCCGCGTCCCGTAGCATCCGCGACCTTAGTTTAGGAGGTCCTAGATGCGTCGACAGTTCGTTCTTGGTTGTGTCTTGCTTGCCTCCACGCTTGTTGGCTGCAGCGAAAGCACTAGCAGCGCCACGAGTCCTCGCGGTCTCGTCGTGGTAACAGGCTCGGGTCCCGTGGAAGGCTTAGAGGATGACGGCGTGTTCTCGTATCGCGGCATTCCCTATGCCGCGGCACCGGTGGGCGACCTTCGTTGGAAGCCGCCAGTCGATCCAGCACCTTGGACCGAGACGCTGACTGCAACCGAGAAGGGCGACATCTGCCCTCAGGCGGCCTTCTTGGGGCTCCCGTCTCCAGGCTTCACGCCGAGCGAGGATTGCCTTTATATCAACATTGACACGCCTATGGAGGGTGCCAACTTGCCGGTGATGGTGTGGATTCACGGCGGTGGCTTCACGGTGGGTGAAGGCATTCAGGCCGACGGCGGCACTGTGGGCGACCTGATCGCGCGGCAGACCGGCACCGTCGTGGTCAGCATGAACTATCGACTCGGCCAGCTTGGTTTCCTCGCGCACTCCGACCTGACCGCGGAGAGCCCGGACGACGCCTCTGGCAACTACGGCCTGATGGATCAGACCGCCGCCCTGCACTGGGTTCAGGAGAACATTGCAGCGTTTGGTGGCGACCCAGACCAGGTCACGATTTTTGGAGAGTCGGCAGGCGCGTTCAGCGTATGCAGCCATCTTGCGTCTGCCGAGAGCGCCGACTTGTTCAGCAAGGCGATCATACAGAGCGGTTCTTGCGAACGGCCGTGGTCGACGCTTGCCGCCGCCGAGTCCCAGGGAGACGCCTTTGCCGAAGCCCTGGGCTGCGGCTCGGAGGACGATGTGCTGGCCTGCATGCGAGCCAAGCCCTGGGCAGACGTGCTGGCCGCGTTGCCACAGCCTCCGAACTTCGGTACTTCGGTCTCACTCCCAGCGACGAGCCCGGCGGCAGCTGGGGACCCATTCTCGATGGCTCGTTCTTCACCGAGCAGCCGGCTGACTCCTTCGCGTCGGGCAACTTCAACCAGGTGCCGACGATCGTGGGGTTCGCCAAGGAAGAGGCGAGGCTTTTCATGTGGATAGCCGAACTCTTCGATCCGACCTTCGAGGTGACCGCAGCCAACTACGTGGAGCTGATCGCGCATGTCCTAGGTGGCGACACCGCCATGGCGGAAAGAGCGGC
>JAFDFW010000653.1 GCA_019309605.1 Deltaproteobacteria bacterium
GACTCAGAAAGGAACGAACATGGCTGTTACGGTACGCATTCCAACCCCCCTCCGAACCCTCACCGGTGGAGCAGACGAAGTCTCCGTCGACGGTGGCACGGTGGCTGAGGTGATCGAAAACCTCGAGACTAATCATCCGGGCATGAAGGACCGCCTTTGTGATGACAAGGGCGTGCGTCGCTTCGTGAACATTTACGCGAACGACGAGGACATTCGCTTTCTCGACAATCTCGAGACGGTGCTGAAAGAGGGCGACACCTTGAGCATCGTTCCGGCCATTGCGGGCGGTGCCTCGCTTTGAATCTCGACGCCGCAGCACGGCGTCGTTACGCGCGCCAGCTTCTTCTCGGTGAAATCGGCGAGGCAGGCCAGGTGCGCCTGCTCGAAGCCGGGTTTCGCCTGGGGGCGGATGGCGATGCGGACGCAACTGCTGCGGCGGTGGAGTATTTGGAACGGGCGGGCTGTGTTGCGGACGAGACCGGCGCGCTGCTGCGCGTCCCCAACCCGAGCGCTGTGATGCGGTTTGCCGGGTCACCGGCGCTTCGAGAGCCCGCAGCTGCGATTATGGGGGCGTTCTCGGCGGTCGAGCATCTCAAGGAAGTTCTCGGCATTGCGGCGGCGCGCGAGCTGTCATCCGAGCTGACGTTGAGCGACGAGGGCTGATGCGTTTTCGAAGGATGGAGTCGATTGTCGAGGCGGTAGGCAACACGCCGATGGTACGCCTGCGCGCGCTCGAGAAGGATGCGCCCGGCACCAAGATCTATCTCAAGCTCGAATACGCCAACCCGGGTGGTTCGGTCAAAGACCGCCCTGCCCGCCAGATGATGCTCGACGCGATCGAAGACGGCCGGCTCACTCACGACAAGATTCTCATCGACGCGACCAGTGGCAACACCGGCGTGGCGTATAGCTTCTTGGGCGCTGCGATGGGCTATCGCATCCAGCTCGTGATGCCGTCGAACGTGTCGCAAGCGCGCAAGGACATCACAGAGGCGTTTGGCACTGAGATCATCTACAGCGATCCAATGGAGGGCTCGGATGGCGCGATCGTCAAGGTGCGCAAGATGGTCGCCGAGGATCCGGACCGCTACTTCTACGCCGACCAGTACTCGAACCCGTCGAATCCCCGTGCGCACTATCTAGGCACTGGACGCGAGATCCTCGAACAAGTTGGCGACGAGATCACGCACTTCGTGGCGGGGCTTGGGACCAGCGGGACCTGTATGGGCACGACGCGGCGTTTGCATGAGCACACTCGCAAGATCCAGTGCATCGCGCTCGAGCCGGCCGAGGCGCTCCACGGGCTCGAAGGGCTCAAGCACATGGAGAGCTCGCTCGTGCCGGAGATTTACGACTCCAAGGTTCCCGATGAGATTCTACCGGTCAGCACCGACGCCGGTTGGGATATGTCCGACCGGTTGGCTGCCCAAGAGGGCCTGCACGTCGGGCATTCGACCGGCGCGAACGTGGCAGGTGCCTTGGAAGTCGCCAAGCGCGCCGACGCGAGTTGTGTTGTAGCCATCGCGTGCGATCGAGGTGATCGGTACTTCGCGCCCATGAAGTGGGAGAAGCACTATGAGTGGTGAATCGTTGCCGTGGGTTTCCGGCGACCTCGAGATCGAGAAGTCGATAATGGACGAGATCGAGCAGCATGCGCTCGAGGGGTACCCGAGCGAGAGCTGCGGATTCGTCTTCGGTCCTGCGGACCAGCCCGCGCTTCTCAACGCGCTTCAGCGTGAGGAAAACGAGGCGGACAAGTACCACAAGCTCGACCCGGTCACGTTCCCACGAACGTCGAACACGTACTTCAAGATCAACGAACTGCGCGCGGCGCGCACGTTCGAGCAAGGGGAGAACGACGGCAGGCCGGTGAAGGTCATCTATCACTCGCACTGCGATGCGGGTGCGTACTTCTCCGACGAAGACGCTGCGACGTTTGCGAACGGCGGTCAGCTGATGTGGCCTTGCGCCTACATCGTGGTGAGCGTCATGGACGGCAAGGTCGCCGAGCGGCGCCTGTGGGTCCACGAGCCCGGCACCGATGGGTTTCGGGAGTCAACGCTGACGATCCGAGAGCCCTGAGGCCTCAGTCGTTGGTCTGGCGCTGGCGCTCTCGGAGGCGAGCCTTCTTGCCGCGCAGACCACGGAGGTAGTAGAGGCGCGAACGGCGGACGTGGCCCCGGGCGGCGACCTCGAGCTTCTCGATGCGCGGCGAGTGGAGCGGGAAAATACGCTCGACGCCGACGCCGCCGGAGACCTTGCGGACCGTAAAGGTCGCGCCGGCGCCGCCGCGGGTCTTGCGGATCACAACGCCTTTGAAGACCTGGATACGCTCCTTCTCGCCCTCCCGAATACGGAAGTGGACGTTGATCGTGTCGCCCACGCGGAACGGGGTG
>JAFDFW010000096.1 GCA_019309605.1 Deltaproteobacteria bacterium
GGGGGCGCCGCGCGCGCGGCAGTCGTTGGGCTTGCGAATGCGGGGGCCAACGAGATCACGGTGCTTTCCCGAAGGCCCGAGCAAGGCGAAGCGCTCATCGAATCGTTGAGTGCGCACGTCGAGTGCGCTCTAGATGCGGCTCCGCTCAGCGAGGCGAGCTGGTGTTTCGAAACCGCAACTTTGTTCGTTCAAGCGACGAGCGCCACGCTCGAATCGAACCCGGGAGCGCTGGCGTTCGCCGCGTCGCTTCCAATCGATGCGCTTCCGGCGGACGCGGCTGTCGTCGATATGGTCTACAAACCGCTCAAGACATCGGTGCTCGCGCGCGCCGAGGAGCGTGGTCTCACCATCGTTGATGGGCTCGGTATGCTGTTGCACCAGGGCGCGATCGCATTCGAGATGTGGACGGGGCTCGAGCCGCCGCTCGATGTCATGCGCTCGGCGTTGAACGACTGACGCTGGTCACATCAAGACGCTAGCCACCGGCTCCATGGGCGGTGGGACATTCGTTTCGCCGAGTTGTTGGCGCAGATCGATCTCGATGGTTCGGCAGAGGGCGGTCATCGGTGTGTCGTTGTCGGCGTTCTCGAACGGGTTCTTGAGCGAAGCGCCGAGCTGCTCGACCACCATGAAGCTCAGGCTGATCACGATCACCGCAACAACCTCGATGGCCCGAATCTCTCGGTCGGCACTGAGAAACGCAATGGGAACCGCGATGGCGCTGAGCCACACGAGACCCCTGGAAATGAAACGAACCTCGTCGGGGAAGGCGGTGTTCTTGATCCGCTCACAGCCGCCCTGGATGTCGTAAAGACCGTTCAGCGTGGAGTCGAGCTGCATCAACAAGACTTGCTGGGCGGTATCGGTGCCGATCACCTGAGCGAGACGCTCCGCTTGGCGATGATCGAGGCGCGTCGGCTTGTTGGCGTAGTTCTGCAGATCACTGAGCTCGTCGGCAGCGAGGAACGGCGCGAGCTCGTCCCACGAGTCTTGTTCTCGCAGTGTGATTCGTAGCGCATTGCAGTACGCCAGATGTCGATAGACCAGCTCCCTGTGGAGCTTCGCCGCGTCCTCGTTGGAGCCGATGTTGGGCACCCGGTCGGGCGTGAGCAGTGTGATGACCTCGCGTGCGAAGCTGCGACTGTCGTTGACGAGCGCACCCCACAGCGTCCGCGCTTCCCACCAACGCTGGTAAGCCTCGTTGAATCGAAACACGATGAAAATGCCGACCACTGTCGCGATCAGACCAATTGCGGTCGTCGAGAACACATCGGTTTCGAGCACTCTCGTGTACCGGGATATGACGACGATCGCCTGCTCGGTGACGACCACCGTCAGGATCAGCCCCCAGTTTCGGACCACAAAAACCCGGAGGCCCCGCTTGAGGCCCGTTCCGTTGCGAACAATCATTCTGCTTCGAGCTCCGCAACACCAAACATCTCGGCGGCGTGCACGAACACCAACTCTTCAGCTTCCATGACGGGTTCAGGTGAAGCATCGATCCCGAGTGTGCAATCCTCAATCGCGAAAAACTCTTTGGACTGCATGAGCTCGTCGGACACGCGCACACCCTTCGGCAAGGGCAAGGTCCCCATCACGAGCCCGCCAGCAAAGAGGCACGCCACCTCGTGCCGCGTGCGCCGGTCGTGCTCATGAAGCCCGAGCAACGCGTCCTCACCCGGCACGACGATCAACACGGCCTTACGCTGCAGCGCCAGGAAAGGAATCGTCCGAGGCTGCTCCGGCAAGCTGACATTCGTCATCCGAAAGAACGCCTCGTCGCCATTCAAGAACGGCAACAACCCCACCCCCGCCGGAACATGCACCGTTCCAATCACCCAACCCGTAGGCGTAAACACCCGCACCGTTGTCGCAGAAGGGGACACTCTCCGGGGTCCTAAATACCCGATATCCTCACGCTTCTGCGAGAAAGATCGCAGTGGCAAAGCATCGGGGCTCTCACCGCGCGTAAAACAACACGGAAAACGGGGCGCTGCGATCTTTCTCACAGAAACCGTGTAATTGCAGCAGGTTGGGATGGGGGAGAGTGTCCCTTTGTCACGTGGGTGGGGGCGGGGGTGTCAGATTGGCAGGGGGGTGACTGGGGTTGGGTTGGAATTATTGGGGAAATTTGGGGGTGGGGGTTGGCATGAGGTGTGCATTGGGTTGGGGCTATGCGCCGTACGGGAATCTATCTCCTTGTCGTCCTATCGATCGTGGTCGGTGTCGCGGTGGTCACAGACGCCGTCGTGGTCACCGACCGCGAACGAATGGATGAGTTTATCGAATCGGTGACCGGACGGGTTTCCGGATCGCGCATCGACAATGCACTCAGCTACGCGGACCCGTCGAAAGTAACGATGGAGCTCGTGCATGAAGGGCATCGGCGCCGGTACAGCGACCGCAATGCTGCCGCGCTCAAGCCCGATGCGCGAAAGGCCCTCGCGTCGCTCGAGGGCACGAAACTGAGCTTGATTCAAGAAAGCATTTCGCTCGAGGGCGAGCGCCTTGCGCCGCGTGATCGTCAACTAGCTGTCGCCAAATCGAACGTCGCTTGCGCTAACACCATGGATGCGCAGCACCTTGATGCGCGCGCGATCGCCGCGGAGGATTTCGACGTCGGACTTGGCGACGCCGACCGCCTTGGCCAGGAGCTTCTTGAGTGCTTCGTTGGCGGCACCATCCACCGGTGGCGCGGTGAGTGCGACCTTGAGGGCGCCTTCCTGAACGCCGACGATACGATTGCGGCTGGCACGCGGTGCCACGCGAACCTCGAACGTGATCGCGCCGTCCTGCTCTCGAATGCGTAGCTCGCCCATCGCCTCACCAAGCCTACTTGACCCCGGAGGCGAACCCGGCGAGATTTCCGCCCAATGCACCCGGTACTCTTCACCATTCCCACGCCCTGGGGCGCAATTCCCATCTACGCCTACGGCGTGATGTTGGGAAGCAGCCTGCTTTTCGCTTGGTACTTCATCATGTACATGGGCAAGAAGATCGAGGGCTACAACCGGGAACTCCTGGCGAGCTGCTTCACCTGGACGGCCGTCGGCGCCATCATCGGCGCACGCCTTCTCTACATCTTCACCAACCTCGACTCGTACGACAGCCTCGGTTCCTGGCTCGACCTTCGCTCTGGAGGCCTGGTGGCATACGGTGGCTTCCTCGGTGGCTTCGTGACCGCATTGGCATTCTGGCGAATCAAAAAGATTCCCCTGGTTCCTTTTGCGGACATCGCTGTCCCGACGCTCGCCTCCGGACTCATGCTCACACGCGTCGGGTGCTACCTCTACGGCTGCGACTACGGGCGTCCACTCGAGGCTGCTGCTCCGAGCTGGCTGAGCGCCGCCGGCACGTTTCCGAAGTGGGATACTGAGTCCTTTCCCGCGTTCGCCTGCGACCAAACGATCAATGGGTCCCCCGCCTACCAGCACCACCTGCAAGAGTATCCGGACTTGATGACCGATCGGGTGAGCTCCCTGGCGGTGCATCCGACGCAGATCTACGAATCGGTGTTCGGGCTCGCGTTGTTCGTGTTCGCCGTGTGGCTGCTCAACCACCGTAAATTTCGCGGTCAGGTGCTGGTCACGGTGGCCGGTCTCTACGGCCTGTGGCGATTCCTGATCGAGTACCTGCGGGACGACCCGGAACGCGGCTTTGCCTTCGGTTTCTCTACTTCACAGCTGATCTCGCTGGCAATCATTCCGGTGTGCATCATCGGGTACGTGCACCTCAGAAAGCAGGCCGAAGAAAACGGCGACATCGAGCTCCCCCCGTGGGCGCTCGAAGGGGCAGCGGAATCCGGAGCCGCACCGACCAGCAAAGACGATCGCCCGGCCAGGTACAGGCCGAAGAAGATCAAAAAGAAGAAGTAGCCGTGCCTACAGCTCTTTGGGTTGATTGGCCCGATTGAAGGCTTCGAGGACGCGGGGCGAAGTACGAACCGTGTCGAGTTCCAGGTTGGGCTGGAGCGCGAGGGCCTCGCGAAACGACGCTTCTGCGAGGTCGGCTCGCTCGAGGGCGACATAGGCCACAGCAAGCTCTTTCTGAATCGTGACCACCTGCGTCGATGTGAGGCTCTGCGTTCCGAGAAGTCGATTCCCGAGGGCCACCGCCTCGGCGAACTGCGCCCTCTTCACCTGCTCCATGAGCTTCGGCAACGAACTCTCGACTTCGTCTTGCGCCGACTTGGCAGCCCCGCCGCCGGCCGCGCGCGCAAACGCTTCAGACGCTTCGGCGCGCCCTTCGCCGGCGAGTCGGAGATCAAAGAGGGGAACCAGGACAATCTGTCCGCGCTCGATCCGGGCACCCGCGTTGAACCGGCGTATGCGCTTGAGCGACAAGGGGCTGTCGGGCATGTACATCTTCGCAATCTTGGTGAGTGTTTCACCCGGGCTGACGACGTGCCGCAGCGGGTAGGGCACGAGCAGCTCGGTGCCCTCAACCGGATCGATCCGCCGGTTGGCCCTGTTAGCCTCGATCAAGGTCGCCGCACGCGCTTCTCGCCCAAGAAATCGCGCTGCGATCGACTTCCAAGTCTCGTCTTTGCCCACTCGATAGAAGGTCACCATTGGAATGAAGACCCAGCTCCCCGGCAGCAAGCCGCTAGCGCCGGGGCCCTTCAGGCGATTCGCCTCGCCCAGAACCGCCTCGCGCGTGGGGTCGCCGTAGTAGCGCTGTGCGATCGACGCCAGCGTGTCGCCCTCCTGCACCGCGTGCGAATACACCGCCTGCCCTTCGGCGCCGGACGACGGCACGGCGAGCGCCATCGTCAAGAGTAACGAGATGAGCCCTCGCTTCACGGCACTGCCTCCGTATCGTCCGTGACGGCGATCGGCTCGGAGAGCGTCGCGCGATCATGCACCGTGTCACCTGCCTCGACCACCACTTCGTGCTCGACCGGTGCGAAGTAGGGGTTGGTGTACTTCACGTAGTGGCGACCCGGCTTGAGCGGAATCGCGCGCGCGGCGGGCGTCGTCAAGACGTGCTGTCCATCGACGTGAACGTGCGCCCAGGGATCGGCGCTAACGGTTAGATGGCCGGCCTCGGCCGGATTGAGCGCCGCGGGAGCCTCTCCTACTGACGGTCCGGACCAGCGTCCAGTCGCAGCTTGCGCGGTGACTCCCGAGAGAACCAGCCCGACGAAGGCGGCGGTTTGCCACTTGGCGATGCTCCGTAAGAAACCAGCGTTGCGGCGGCCGCTCCGAAGCACGCCTGGGGCAACCGCGGAGAGCACTTCGTCTGTCTGATCGCCGGTCATGACCCCGATTTCGTTCAGGAACATAACGAGGCGCGCGTTGTGGCTCATCGGCACGCGTGGCGCGAGAAACTCGGTGAGGTCGTCGATGAGCGCCTGGGTCGTGGGATAGCGATTTGCGGGCATTTTTTGAAGGCAGCGGGCCATGATCCGCTCCAATTTGCGGGGCACCTCGACGCCGAGCTTCTTCGACGGCTCATAGCGGTCGAGCCGGATCTTCTGCATGACCGTGCGGGATTCGTCTTCAACGAACGGCTTACGCCCAGTGAGCATTTGGTAGAGGACGATGCCCACCGAAAAGATGTCGCTGCGGTAGTCGAGCTTATCGCCGAGGATCTGCTCCGGGCTCATGTAACTCGGTGTTCCGAGTCCGGTGCCAGTTTCGGTCAAGTCGCCGAAACGTTCGTGGCGCGCGATACCGAAGTCCATCAACTTCACGTCGCCTTGCACCGACACCATGATGTTCGCGGGCTTGATGTCGCGGTGAATGATCCCGCGGAAGTGTGCGTAGTCGAGGCCGCGGGCGAGTTGCAAGGTGATGATGGCGGCGATGTCGGCTGGCAGCCTGGGCGATCGCTCGAGCAGGTCGTAGAGGTCGATCCCGTCGACGTACTCCATGATGATGAACATCGACCGCCCGTCTTTGACGAAGTCGATGACGTGCAGGATGTTCTCGTGCTGTAGCGACGCCATGAAGTTGGCCTCGCGTTCGAACCGTTCAGCGAACTGGCTGTCGATCGCGATCGATGGCTTGAGCGCTTTGATGGCGACCCGCCGATTGAGCGGCTCCTGGATCGCCTCATAGACGACAGCCATGCCCCCGCTGCCGATTTCACCCAGAACGCGGCACGTGCCGATTCGCTCAACCATCGCGATCCATCACACTAGGGGGGTGCTTCGGCGGTGTCAACGATCGCCAAAAGATTGGAGAAAACCGACACTTAGGGCGGAGAAGCGTCGGGCGGCGGCGGGAGGACGCAAAGGCCTCGCTCGACCCAGTCGGTGCCCCCGCGACCGTCCCGGATCACGAAGGTCAAGCGCACCAACAGACCGTCTTCCGGAG
Source organism: Deltaproteobacteria bacterium (assembly GCA_019309605.1). Classification (GTDB taxonomy): domain Bacteria; phylum Myxococcota_A; class Polyangia; order Polyangiales; family Houyiibacteriaceae; genus SG8-38. The sequence continues at coordinate 6,321 of JAFDFW010000096.1, forward strand.
CATCTGGGAACGGCTGCCACAGGGTCAGAACCGAGCGCGCAGGGTCGGTGATGAACGAGAACGTGCGCTCGAGCTCGCCGCCATCCGTGAGCCAACTGACCTGGATCTCTTCGGTCGAGGTCGCGTCGCCGACCATGTAGGACTGCAGGCTGTCCGGGGTCACTCCGAGGTCGATCGAGGACCCGGTGCTGCCGGCAACTGGGTGCGCGTTTCGCTGCTCATCGGTGAGGCCATCGAGGTCTGCTCTGCATCCGGTTCGCGGCGCGGTTCGCGGAACCCCTTGGTCGTACGGCAGCGGCCAAGGGCGACCGTTGAGGAAGACCGTCGAGATCTTAGGATTCAGGTTCGGGTCTTCAGGTGCGCTCTCGACGGGAATGTTCACCGTGACGAACCGTCCTTCGTTGTTCGGGTCTTCACACGGGTTGAGGTCGTCGGCCTCACCGAGAATGAACCGGAGGATGGCGTCCGTGGCGGGCGGCCCGTCCGTGCAGATTGCGCCCTGCAACAGCACCCGGTCCGCGCTGGCGGCCTCGAGCTCCGCTGCCGACGGAACCTGGAAACGCAGGAGAGGAAAGGCGAGGGGATCGGCCGGCGGGGTTCCCTCACAACCTTCACAGGGCTGAATCAGGTCGCGGCAGATCGGCGGCCCGATGAGGGTGGGCTGCGGAACGCAGGCGATGAACGTCCATTGCAATGGCGACGGCGTCAGGGCAGGCGAATCGGACGCTGGTGCACCCTGGTCGACCACGAGGATCGAAACCTGGATATCATCTTCCGGGTCAGGTCTTGCGCGACCAGGCTTGCCCTCCACCTCGACCAGCGCGGCCACCGCACGGAGATCGGTCACCGCCCATGCGGCAAGGAAACTCTCGCTACACGCGGACACCGACAACAAGAGCATCAACCCTAGGGTCCGTTTCATAGCTCCCCCCTGACCCCCAGCGAAGGGATGATCGGAAGCCCGAGCAGGGGTGTCTGCTGGCTGAAGTCGTAGTTGTAGATGATGCCCTCTTGGTTCTGCTGATTGTAGGTATTCCGGATGTCGAGAAACACCGCGAGCCGCCAGCCTTCGAAGATCCATTTCTTCTGAACGCGAATGTCGAGCTGATGGAAAAGCGGATTCCGCAGGCTGTTCACGCGGCCGTCGATCGGGATGTACACGTCGTTCAGCGCCTCGTAGATCGAGCCGACGACGGGCGTGTACGGATTGCCGCTGACGACGCGGAAGGTGCCGCCGATCTCCCAGTTGCGCGGGAAATTGTAGACGAACGCGGCGGTAAGGATGTGCGTCTGGTCGAAGTCGAACAGGCGCCAAGGCGCGAGCGGGCCATCCTGGCGCTCGCTTCGCGACAGCGTGTACGAAAGGTAGCCGAAGTAGTGCCGTCCTGTGGTTGGGCGAATGTTGACGCTGAATTCGGCGCCGTAGATCCGTCCGATGCCGCCGGTCACGTAGAATGGCGCCTCGCCGTTAGGGGTCGAGATCGCCCGGTCCCAGAGGTATTTGTAGAAGGCTTCAACGCCAAACCGAGCGCCCGGAACCGCGTCGTACTCCCAGCCAGCGCCGACGTGAACCGCCTTGATCGGGTCGAGATCGGGATTGCCGATCGTTAGGTCGGACTCTTGGAACTCCGGGGGCTGACTGAAGATGCCGACGCCGAGCTTGACCCGCATGTCGTCGGCCACGGTGAAGATCGTAGTCAGGCGGGGGTCGACGGAAAACGAGCTGATGGCGCTAAAATAGTCCATGCGAAGGCCGAGAATGAGCTGCGTGAGTTTGCCCAACTGCATGTTCGACTCGAGATAGAGCCCTGGGCGGAAGATCGTGGTGTCGACGTCAGCGAAGACCTGCTCTTGGCCCGCGAGCGACCCTTGCTGGCTGCCGGCGCCCTCTTGGGCCTGAGGCTGCGGGCCGAAATAGTTCAAGTCGATGGGGGCGGTGTAGACATCCAGCCCTGTGATGAGCCGGACCCTGTCGGTGATTTGATATCGCCACTCGGCGCGCCCGTAGGTCTGGATGAATGTCCCCTCGAGCCTGAACTCATCCCCGAGAGAGAAGTTGATCTTGCTTGGACCCACGTTGAACGTCAGCTCCTGGTCGGCCTTGTCTCCGAGTCGGCGGGTCCAATCGATCTGGTTGTTGTAGAAGGCAGTCCCGAGCGCGGTGTTTCCCCGAACGGCAGGGTCGTCACCTGCCGCTTCTTCCAGAATCAGCTCGAGCCGATCGTTGGATCCGTACGCCGAAATGCGAACGCGGTCTCGTTTGGTGGGCAAGAAATTCAGCTTGAACTGATAATCGATGTAGACGGGCGCTTGCCGAACGCCCACGTCATCGGGAAGTACCGAGGGCAGAATCAGATCGATCAGGCTGCGCCTCAGCCCTCCGGAGATGCTGATCTTGTCGGTGAGCGGTGCTTCGATCGTGACGAAGGTGTCAATGACAGAGATCTCCGCCACTCCATGGACGCGGTCGCGCGCCGGGTCCCTCGTAGTCACCTCTAGGATGCCGCCAGTGCGCCGGCCGTAGCGCACCGAGAAGTTGCCCGGATAGAAGTCGATCTTCTCGAGCATGTACGAGTTGTAGACGCTGGTGAGGCCGCCGAAATGGTAGATCAGCGGCACGGGAATTCCGTCGATGAAGGACTCGCTGTCTTGGGGCGCCGAGCCACGCACGATGAGCAAGCCGATGCCGAACGGCGGTCTCGCCACGCCGGGTAGGAGTTCCACCGCTCGCAGCGCGTCACCCCGCGTCCCCGGAATTCGGGTGAGCTCATCCTTGTCGATCGTGCGTTTCACGACCTCGCGCGGAGCAGCGTCGATGACGGCGGTCTCGCCAAATCCGCTGTAGGCCGCCTTCTTCTTCGCACCCAAACGGTAGATGACTTGCGTGACCTGCCCCGCGACCAGCTCCTCCTCGACCTTCAGATCGCCGTACTCGCCGCCCAGGACGTTGACTGCGTACTTTCCCGGCTCGAGGTCGGTCGCGATGAATGTTCCATCCGGTCCCGAGACGATGTCCCTGACCAGCTGGTCCTGCTCGTTGAGGATTTCGATCGT
>JAFDFW010000654.1 GCA_019309605.1 Deltaproteobacteria bacterium
GGGTCTTGTGCTGCTCGTTGCGTGTCTCGACGACAAGCGTTCGCGGCACGGTCTGCGCATACTTGCCGACCACGTGTTGCACGGCCTGCGCGAGCACGCTCTTTCCGTTGGCGCCGTCGCCATAGAAGATGGGGAATACGTGTTCGCGGACACAGCCGAAGAGCCCGTAGCCGAGGAGCCGCTGCAGGAAGTCGCGCATTTCCCGGTCGGGCTGGATGCGCAGCAGGAACGCCTCGAACATCGGCGCCGTTGCCTTGGGGTCGTACTCGACTGGGACCACGCGGCTCAGCAAGTCCTCGCGCTTTGCTTCGTAGAGCTCGCCCGTTGTGAGGTCGACGGTCCCGTTGAGGCACGGTAAGAGCGTCGGTCGTTGGTCGAGATTATCCCGCTTCACGACAAGCCTCGGGTCACGAGAGGCAATCCGAAGCACCGCATCGTGCGACCGGGCCGACCGCATCCGAGCGACGAACTGACGGAACGCTTTGGCTTTCCTTTCCTGCTCTTCGCTCTTCGTCGGCATGCCGGAGCCCTGGTTCCGCAGTCGAGCGGTCACTTTGCGAAAACATCCGTAGACCTCGCCGGCCTCGTCCTGCTCCCAGTGCGAGCCCTTCCAGCGGAACCAGCTCACTCAGCCACTCAGCTCCTGAATTGCGCAGAACGCCTTATAAGTAAACTCTGCGAGACTAAGACAGGGCGTTTGTAGTGACTATCAGCGGCGCTACGCTTGTTGCTCGACAGCGCGCGCTTGATAAGCCGTTGGGCTTTCACCCGTCCACCGTCGAAATGCTTTGGCGAAACTCGTTGCATCGTCGAAGCCCACGGCCTGTGCCACGTCGATCACCCGGCGTTTAGGCTCTTCGAGCATGGAGAGAGCCATGTTCCGCCGCTCTCTGTCCACGATCATCCGGAAGCTGCTCACTTCCTCCCGCAGACGGCGCTGAAGAGTGCGTTGCCCGATCGCCATCCTCCTGGCAGCCTTGACACGCTCTCGCCACGGCTTTCTACTCAGCCCCCTCATGAAGATCAGAAACTCCCTGGCGCTGATTACGGGAGCGTCCGGCGGCATCGGCGCAGCGACGGCCCGCGAGTTGGCGGCCGCAGGCGCGAAGGTCGTTCTGCTGGCTCGAACCCAGTCGAAGCTGGATGCGGTGGCCGATGACATTCGAACCGCCGGCGGTGTCGCGCATGTCTACCCATGTGATTTAGGCGATGCGGAAGCGGTCAACGCCACCGCCGAACGCATCAAGGCTGAGGTAGGTGTCCCCGACATCCTCATCAACAACGCCGGCGCGGGCCGATGGCTCGCGGTCGAGGAGACCGACCCAGCCGAAGCGGTGTCGATGATGTCGACCCCATACTTCGCGGCGTTCTTCACGACGCGGGCATTCGTACAGGATATGATTCGACGTGGAAGCGGACGCATCGCAAACGTCAACTCGCCCATGGCGTATCTCGTAATTCCCGGAGCCACGGGATACGCCGCCTGCCGTTGCGCACTCCGCGGGCTCAACGATTCGCTACGCGCCGAGCTTCGCGGGACCGGAGTGGGGGTCACCCACCTGGTGTTCGGCGAGGTCACCAGCGACTACTTCGACAACAACCCCGGCGCTCACGAGAGGATTCCCAGCATCAGCAAGATGATCCCCGTCTTGTCGCCCGAAACGACGGCTCGCTACATCGTGCGTGCCATTCAGGCCGACAAAGACGAGATCGTGAGGCCCCTGACCATGAAAATGATCGTGCTCTTCACGCGATTCATGCCGAAGACGTCCGCATGGATCAACGCCAAGACCGGCTGGCAGCGGCCGCCTCAACTCCCCTAGGGGTTGGCAAAGCGACGCGTGCTCCTAAGCACTGCTAGCCGCTACAAACGCCTTCTTTCCTGAAACCGAAAATAGACAGATAAGGCGTTCTGCGCAATTCAGGGGCTGAGTGAGCTCCTCGGTTACGACCGCCCCGAAGGCTACGAACCCTCGATACTCAGATGACGCGATTATCCTTGCTCCTGGTTGCGGCGCTCTTGCTCTACGGCGCGACGGCCGGTGCGCAAGTCCGGGTCGATTCCCAGCCCTCCGAGGTCGCGCAAGTCAAGGCCCTGCTCGAGCAGGCGTTCGAGGCGCTGGCCGGGGTCGACGACTACCGGGGGACGATGATCAAGCGAGAGCTCTTCGGCGACGAGCTCGTCGAGGAGACGATCGAGTTCAAGTTCGCCCGGCCGTTCAAGGTGTACGTGAAGTACCTGGAGCCGCATGCGGGAAGGGAGGGCATCTACGTTCGCGGTTCGAACGACAACAAGCTGCGCGTACACAAGGGCTCGTTTCCCGACATCACGGTGAGCGTGCGTCCGTTTGGACGCGTAGCGATGAGGGGACTCCATCATCCGATCACGTC
>JAFDFW010000655.1 GCA_019309605.1 Deltaproteobacteria bacterium
GCCACGTCGGGCGGGATACGCTCGCGCTTTGGCGCCGGGGTCGCAAACAGCCGAGCCTCCAGGGTCCCATCGTCTAGGCTGAAGTTCCTCGGGCCGGCGCGCAAGAACCCGTGTGATCTCAGAGAGATAGAGATGGGTTGGGGCGCCGAGTTCTGACTACACGTTGATGGTTTCGAGGAGTGTGTAGGCGCGTTGCTGCTTGGCGTTGGGCGTGGTGACGAGATGGAAGGTGGGAGCGTTGTGACCGCCGCTGGGTGCTCGACAGACGTTGCGCACGATGCCACTGAGAAGTCTGAGAAGCGTTTGGAAGCTGTGGACTTCACTGCCGTCGTCGAGCGTCTTGGAGTGCACCTTTCGCAGCGCGGCCTCTGAGCGCTTGGCGGGCGCGACTGGATCCCGTGTGGCCTTGGCCTCGGTATCCTCGTCACAGAACAGCAGTGGGCGCCAGGCCTCGATCATGTGCCACTGGACGTAGTAGGCGAGCATGCACAGGAAGATGTGCGCTCGGACTCGATCTTCAGTGCGATGTCGGATGGGTCGCACCTCGAGGTCGATGGTCTTGAGCGAGCGAAATGCGCGTTCGACCTGGCCGAGTAGTTTGTAGCTCCGAACGGTATCGTCGGCTGTCATTCGCGGTTCAGGCAGGCTAGTGCGTACGACGTAGATGCCATCGAGCGCCGCCTCGGAGGCGACCTTCTCCTGATCGATCTCGAAGTCGAATCGGTCGTCATGAATGTCCAGCTTGAAGTGTTTGGCGACCTTGTACCTGTTCACGACCTTGCCGACCCGCACGCCGATGTCATCCTTGCCATGCAGGCGGCCTCGTTTGATTCTCTGACGGACCTTTTCCAGTCGCTCGTCGATCACCGCCATATGACGCCTACACGTGTCAAGCCGTCTGGCGACCTGATCGGGATTCTTGTATTGCTGCGCGATCTCGACGGCCATCTTCTCCTGGTCGATCTCGAAGTCAAAGCCATCGTCACGGATGCCCAGCTTGTAGTACTTGCCGATCCTGAAGTTCTGGAGAACCTTGTGCACTCGTACGCCGATGTCGTGCTCGCCCTGCACTCGGTTGCTTCCGACCATCCGGCGGATTCTCTCCAACTCCTTGACGGTCGCCTCGAGGAGACTCTTGCGCTTCAGGGCCCGCCGCTTGGCCAGTTCGGGGTTGCGACAAGCCACCAAGCGTTCACCGGGAAAGTCCGGATGGGTCAGCTCGAACAGGTTGCGCTCATCGAACAGTCCCAGCTGCACTGCACCGTGGGTGACCAGCTTCTTGATCGCCTCGGGCCGAAGTGCGGCAATCCAGTCAACACCATCGATCTCCCGTAGCGCATCGACTTGCTTTTGCGTGATCATCCCGCGGTCACCGACGAGGACAAACCGCTCGATGCCGAAATCCGTTCGCACCTTGTCCACCTGAGGGAGGAGTGTCTTCGGGTCGCCGGTGTTGCCCTCGAAGACCGATACAGAAACGGGAATGCCGCGTCGGTTGGTCAAGAGACCGTAGTTGACTTGGAGTTTCCCCTTCTTGCCATCACGGTTGTGACCAAGTGCGGCCAGCGGACAGGTGACGCCCTCGAAGTAACTGGAGCTCAGGTCGTAGAGTGCCAGACCGTCGTGGTCCAGATGTCGCCCCGCTAGCTTTTTCTCGATGCGCTCTTGACGACCAAGCAACCAGTCCATGGCATCGTAGAGGTCATCTTCGCCGGCATCGCTGACGTTGAGCATCGTGGGCAGTGTGGTGAGGTGCCACGTGCGTGCGGTGGCGAGCTTGCTGTGGGGCTCAAGGATGCGGGCCGCGACCATCGCGACAACGAGGTTTCGCTGACGCGATGACCGTGAGGCGATGAGGTTCTCAAAGCCGAGCCTGCGCATCGCGGAGATCACAGCCTTGACGTGTCCGTGGTGGGGCGAGGCGATGACCTCGAAGGCCTCGGTGACATCTGTGACTTGCTCGCCGCGCAGCGCCTTGCGAATCAAGCCCACGATCTCGTCGCCGAGGCTTGTGAGGTTGGCGACGGTCTCTTTCTCGACCTTGCCATTCTCACGGTAGGATCGTCGCAGGAGGTGGGAACGGTAGGTCTTGCCCTTGTAATGGCGTTCTGTCGTTACCACATGAACGGCGATCCTGTTCTTGGTCATGATCGGCATAGTAAGCGCACTAAGCTGACAATGTCAAGAGCTACATATTGCTATTAGTGACCACATATTGCAACCCAAACCGCTGCCTCAAATGGAAAGAGCCCTGATTTCACGCGGATACGCAGAAGTCGCGCTCAGAATCGACCGGGGAACTTCAGCTTAAGAGTTGGGTACGGGCGCGGCGACCCGAAACGCCGGGCGAGAAACAGCGGGTACGGATGTCGCCTGAACCGCTTCCAGG
>JAFDFW010000656.1 GCA_019309605.1 Deltaproteobacteria bacterium
GCAAACGTCGACTTCTCCATCGTCGAGGACACCATGGGTGAGCTTCGCACCGCGCGTGAGCGTTTGGAGGCGCACGTCACGAACGACGCCTGCGCGGGTTGCCACACGCTCACCGATCCGATCGGCCTTGCGCTCGAGAGCTTCGATGCAATTGGCATGCTGCGCGACGAGGAGAACGGCGTGCCCATCGATACGTCGGGCGAGCTCGACGGAACGAGCTATGAGGACGCCGCCGGATTGGGTCGCGCCTTACGAGACCACCCCGCGCTCGGGCCGTGCTTCGTGCGTAGCCTCTACCGCTACGCGGCGGGCCGGGACACGGCAACGGGCGAACAGGCGCTGCTCGCCTTCTTGAACGAACGTTTTGCCGAATCGGAGTACAGCGTGAGGGAGCTGATGCGCGAGGTCGTTTTGAGTGATGGGTTCCGAACCACCTCGGGGCCTCGCGAGGCCGAAGAAGCGGGAGACGAGTTATGAAGCGTTTCGATCGAAGGGCAATGCTTCGCGGAACGCTCGTCGGAGGCGCCATCTCGATGGGGCTCCCGTTGCTCGACTGCTTCTTGAACGGCAACGGGACGGCGTTGGCTCAGGGCGCGCCGCTCCCGGTACGGTTCGGCGCCTGGATGTGGGGCTGCGGCATGAACCCGGATCGATGGAATCCGATGACGGAAGGCGTCGGATACGATCTCTCCATCGAGCTGCAGGCCCTCGACCGGGAGCTCGCGACGGGAGCCAAGCTTCGCGAGCACGTGAGCATCCTGAGCGACTTCGACGTCAAGCTCGACGGCCGACCGAACTTCCCGCACACCGCCGGCTTGATGGGGACGCTGACCGGGAGCTTGCCAGTAGAAGACTACACGGTTCCCGCGCCTACTCTCGACACCATCATCGCGGCCCAGATTGGCACTCTCACCCGATTTCGCTCGCTCGAGCTGTCCTGCACGGGCAATCCGAATCAGAGCTATAGCTTCGGGAGTCAGGGCGTGGCCAACGCGCCCGAGATTTCTCCGATGGCCGTGTACACGCGCGTATTCGGCCCGGAGTTCGCTGACCCGAACGCAGGGCCTTTCACTCCCGACCCCCGCTTGATGATCCGGCAAAGTGTCCTGTCGGTGGTCAAGGACGACCGCCAGCGCTTGCTTCAGCGGGTCGGTACTCACGACAAGCAACGGCTCGACCAATACTTCACGTCGGTGAGGCAGCTCGAGCAGCAACTCGGCATCTTGCTCGAAGGGCCGCCGGACCTCGAGAGTTGCTCGAAAGCGCCCGCCCCGGGGCCCGAGAGTTTAGGCACGGAGGTCGGCGAATCGATGTCGACCAATCGGCTCATGGCCGATCTGCTCGCCGTCGCGCTCGCATGCGATCAGACGCGCGTGTTCAGCATGATGTTCTCCGATCGGATCTCCGGTCTTCGCCAGCCGGGCTCCAGCTCGCAGCATCACCAGCTCACGCACGATGAACCGCTTGACCCGGCTATTGGGTACCAGCCAGAGGCCACCGAGTTCGTGTTTGCTTCCATGGAAGCTTGGGCCGACTTCGTGGAGCGCTTGGCTGCGATTCCCGAAGGCGATGGAACGCTCCTCGACAACTGCCTCGTGTTTGGCCACTCGGATATTTCACTCGCGAAGATCCACGGGATCACGGGCGTTCCGATGATGATTGCGGGAAGCGCCGGCGGCGCGCTGCGGCCGGGCGTGCATGTCAGGGGTGCCACCTCGCCGACGACCCGTGTCGGCCTCACGATTCAACGAGCGATGGGCCTGAATGCGGAGAGCTGGGGCAGCCGCTCGATGGAAGCCACGCAGCCGGTCAGCGAAATCGTCGCGTAAGTAACGGTGCGCCCGTCCGTAAATTGTGATCTATCCCACACAGCCACGCTGTTGCCATTGACGCCCTAGCCGCCCACCTCGACACTAGTCGATGGGGGTCGCGACTTCGATGGGAGCGCGCCGTATCAGCGGTTAGGGGGAACCGATGGAGCGCTTTGCTTTTGTTGTTGGGGCATTTTGGATGGTGACGTTGGGCGCCGGCGCGCAGACCTTGCCGGACACGTTCTCGGTCGAGCAAAACGGAGTATCGCTTGCCGGGTCTGGCGGAGAAGAAATCGTAGAAGATGCGCCTGAAAAGAAGAAGGCTTACGACAAGAGGGTCGGCGGCAAGGTTTGGCTCGAGGCCACGGCCGGCCCGTCGCGCTTCGACGCGACGCGATTTCGAACTCTCGACATCGTTCCGGACAACGTTCAGTCTCTGATCCCGAACGTGGTTGTGAGAGGCCCCGAGTTCGGCGCTGCCCTTCGCTTTCGGGCAGGATCGTCGACGATCGGCGCCCGCTTCAAGCGCGCAGACTATGAACCGTTCGACCTGACCTCGATCGGTCTTGATCTC
>JAFDFW010000657.1 GCA_019309605.1 Deltaproteobacteria bacterium
AAGCAACAGGCCGCGCGGCCTCTTTGACAGTGAGGCTCTAGGCCGGGTTCTTCATCAAGACGTCGATGAACAGGATCGTGAAAACCAAGTCGACCGTCGCGGCCGCTGCGGTGAGCGCAGTGACTTCGCCGGTCTGCCAGGCTGGGAGGATCAGGGCGAAGACCATGGTCTTGCCTACCACGCCCATCTTGATGATGGCTCGATTCCTTTGGACGTCCCTACCCACCCAGTAGTAGCCGAGGCCGAAGACCGCGACGGCGCCCATCGAAAAGTAGAGCCAGAGAAAGCTCTTGGGGACTTCGTTGAGGAACCAAGCGATGCCTTCGAGCTCGAAGAGAGCTAGGGCCGTGATGAGGCCGGCGACGCCCCAATTCCACAGGGCACCGACCGTGAACAACCGCTGGCAGTAAGCTGCGGATCTCATGGGCTCACCGACGCCTGCTCAGGCTTCGAGCATGTGCTTGATGTTCTCCATCGAGCTCTCGAGGTTTCGTTGGTTCTGCTTTGAGATCAGATGCTCGGCGAGCTTGCCAAGAACTGGGATCGGAATGCTGTAGTCGACCTTCATCGTGAGCTTGGTGCCGCCGCCCTCTGGCTCGACGTCCGCAGCCCAGGTGCTCGACACCCCGCCCTGGCTTTCGGTGACGGTTCGGCGGTTGGGCACGTGCTCGATGGTCGTGCTCTGTCCTTTTAGCGGGATGCCCAGCATCTTGAACGTCCAATGAAAATGCCGGCCGACTCCGGGTAGGCCTTCCACCTCGTGAACCTCCATCATGCCTATCATCCATTCGGGGTCGTTGAGTGGGTTGTCGATGTACTCGAATAGCTTCTCAGCCGGTGCGTTGATGATGATGCTCTTTTCGATGGTTTCCATGGCTTGCCTCCGTTGGATGGACGATGTGACCACGGACGAAGGGTGTCCATACGTAATTCTTTCATGGACGACGACGGTGCGGGCGGAGGCGTCGATGACGTCGCGGACTTCGGCTTTGTAGAGGTAGCTTGGGTTGGTGGGGCTAAGGGTTCATCCAGCCCCTGCCGCTCATTGTCGCGGAGAGTCGGGTTCTGGGGCAATCGGCAGGTAGCGACCCATGAACGGTGGTCGCTCGTTGGGACTCAGGGCTGTTGGCGGTTACCCTGGAGTAGGGGTCCAGTGGGCAGGCAGAAGAGATCAGTCGCAACCGTCGGTTTTCTCGTAAGCCTGGCGGTAGTCATCTTCGTGTTGGTCGGAAGCGAAGGTCTACGACGGGCTGAGGTGACGGTGTTGGAGGAGGACGCGCTGCCCAGCAAGTTCATGCCGCGTGACGAAGAGGCTGAGCTCCCCATATGGCTCACGGACTACAATACGCACGTGCCCCTCATCGGTGTCCTGGCTGCCCTTCCCTCCGCTGATCTCAGCCCCGTCGAGGACCTCGAAGCGCAGGCACTGATGGATTCGCTCTCTCCCGGGGTGCGGGCGCACTATGAAGACGCGCATCCCTCGCGAGAGGCGGAGTACGCGGCGTTCATCGAGGAGCACCTCCGGCGCCAGTACGAAGATCGCGCGCAGGACTAACTAGGCTGCGAAACCGTGCCGGGCGCGGTGGAAGGTGCAGGAGTTGGGGGGCTCTCAGGCCAGTGCGGTGCCGCACTTGCTGCAGAACTTCTCCGGTGTGATGAGGTTCGTGGGCTGACAGATGCGGCCGCACCCTAGGCACACTCGGGTCTGGAAGATGCCAACCCACATGAAGTACATGAAGGCGACCGTGAAAATCGCGAAGGCTGTCCAGTTGGGAATCGTCATGGCGACCAGCATGCCGCCGATGACGGCGACGTTTAGGCCGTATACGGGTCGGTGCCAACGCTTCTTGAAGGCCGGTTCTCGTCCCCTGAAGAAGAGAAAGGTGCCTATGGCCAGGGCGAGCCAAATCGGGAAGTAGATGGCGAAAAGCGTTTCGTTCAATGGCTCGCTCGGAGGCTACCTCGGGAGCACGTCCAACACCAAGACGAAGCGGCCGCAACGAGAGCTCTCATGGTCCGATAAAGCGGTGTGCCAGGGATTTGCGACGACCTCCTCTCGACTCTCAATACCAAATTTGGTATAGACTGAATTGGCTATGTGGCGAGTTGTCGAGGCTGTTGGCGTCGGGAGGCAACTCAAGCGGGCTCCTCGAAATGTGCAGGACAAGTACGAGTTTTGGAGAAGCGTTGCCGAGTTGGACGGGCCGATGGGGCTGCGGCGGCTTTCGGGGTTCAACGACCATGCGCTCAAAGGGGAGTGGCAGGGTGCTCGGTCTTCGGCGCTGTCTCGACAGTGGCGCGTCATCTACGCTGTTCGCGGCGATGACCTCACCGTGTGCGTGTTGGAGGTGAATCCTCATGACTACCGGAAGAAAAACTAGAGC
>JAFDFW010000658.1 GCA_019309605.1 Deltaproteobacteria bacterium
AGGAGACCCGTTCCCGGGCAGCGGTTTCCTGAACCCCGATGACACCGTAAACCCGTTTGCCGACTGGTCGATGATCTTCCTGCCGTACTGCACGCAGGACATCTTCACGGGCGGCGGCGAAGCCGAGTTCTTTGCGGGCACGGGCGTGACGGTCGAGCGTTACGGCGCACGCAACGCACGCGAAGCCCTCCGCTACACCCGCGATGCGATCTGGGACGCGCTCCGCGCCGAAGGGCAGGCGTATCGCGCAGACCAGATGAAAGTCCTGTTCGCAGGCTCGTCCGCTGGCGGCTACGGCGCGCAGTACAACGCCCACTACCCCTTGGATGACCTTCGCTGGGTGAACACGACAATTGCGCCCGACGCATCGTTGGCGCTCGCTGGTGGGGGGCAGTCCTTGCCGGGGCTCGTGACCCTCAAGGAGCCGGTCTGGAACACGCGGCCCTTTCTTCCGCCGTATTGCTTCTCGGCAGACTGCATCCTCGGCGAGGTCATCTTCCCGGCGCATTCCGAGCGCCTTGGCGCCACACCGCTTCAGCAAGTGTCGAACATCTCCCCGCAATGGGACTCGACGCAATCTGGCACCACGTATTTCACGAGCGACTTGGTCTGGACCAATGCCGCGCGACAAACCTATTGCGATCTGCAGGGCACGCCAAACGTGCACTACTTCATGCCGGCCAACCTTGCGCCGCAGCACACCTATTTGGAGGTCGAGAGCCTCTTCCAAACGCAAACTGCGGGCGGAGTGACCCTGAAGGATTGGCTCGCGGACGCGATGGCGAATCCGGCCGCCGTAGTGGATGCCGTCGAAGAGGGCAACCTGGTCGCTCAGGAGGGCGCGAACCCGTTCACCTGCTCGGTTGCGCCCTAGAACAGTCTCTCAGAGGCTCTCAATAATCAGGGGAATGACGAAAAAGACCGAGCGCTGATCGAGCGAGCTTCCGTCTCCGCGGATCTTCAAGTCGACTTCGAATGCTTGCGGGGTCTCGCTTGGTTCGATTGCGGCGTTCGGGGCTAGAGCGAGGTCCCACCACACTGGCGTCCCCGGCTCTAGCTCTGGGAATGTGTCGGCCTCTCTGCTCATCGGGCTCATGTGGCGAACCCAATTGCGCGGCACCAGATATTGTGTCGCGTGACTCACAGCCCAGACAGAGCCTTTGAATTCGCTATGCGCTCGCTCTCCCTCTCGTCCGACGCCTCACTGGCCGAAGACGGAACGTTGTGATGTCTTGCAGGCTTGCACTCTGGAGCTCGATGTTTCTTGGACTCACAGCGATGCGCTCGACGGGCTTCACATGAACTTCCGGTACAAGGGCAAGACGATAGGACAGATCAAGACGACGCGCGCCTCGTATGTCAGCCTCGGCTACGACGAAGCCGTGCGAGGCGTCACGGATGAGAACGACAAGCGCAAGATCCAACGGAAGCTCCTCAGCCAATTGCCAAAGGGCGCCGTAGAGATCGACCGCAAGTACCGGCCCTAGCCCATTCCTGGGTCTTCGCTTTCTCGCGAACGTCGATCGGACCTGTCCATTTGTTCCGGCCGTTCGCAGCGTGCATCCGTTCAGGTCAAGGGCGAACATCACTGCATTATTGCGAGATCGCGCGATCAATTACGTGCGCGCGCCGAAGAATTACGTATGCGCGCACATGAATTACGTATTTCGCAATAGCCTCCAGATGCACACCTTGAAGGTGCGGGGTCACCTGCCCCAGGTTGGTTACGGCCCCGCAGAAAAGGGGGTCGTCATGAGGTATTCAACACATTTGGTTTCGATAAAGGTAATCGGAATGGCCTTTGCGATCCTGTTGGCACCGATGATCATGGGACAGGACAGCATGGACTGCACCGGCGATACGTCGCTCGCAGTGCTTGAGTTCAAGCCTTTCCAGATGCCTGGACAAGAACTGCCCGACGATTTGTTGGGGTTTGAGCCTAGCAAGCTCGTGTATCGGCTAGATCTTCCGGACTCAGTGGAGCGCGGATTCCTGGTCGCAGAGCCGACGGATCCAACATCTCTAGTCGTGGTTCATTGCTACGTTGGCGCTGAGGAGGTTGGACTGCACGTGATGGATCCTGCGACCGGGTGGTTCGTGATCGAGCTGCCTGAAGGCGATAGCACGGTGCGGGTCACCGTTAGCGCGACGGGCGGAGCGGAGGGATGGTACGCCATCGACGTCTTCCGCTGTGGCACCGCCGCAGAATGCGGCCTAATCTGACAGCCCAACCAGCGGGCCTCCCAGAGGCGCTGGAACCGACCCGGCAGTGTACCAACGCTGCCGGGTCGCCTCGTATTTGGATCGCGCCGAGTGCGCGCTCGCTCAGCCAGTTGGGACCCTTTCGGGGACCGGAGCGCCCACCAAGACATCGTGGGGTTGCTCCTAAGAGCTGATTTGTGCGGTACTAATCGTTATGTCGCGTGGGGCGTCGCGCGGAGAGGGCGTTTGTTTTTGCTAGGCTCCACCGCAGTAGCCTTTGAGGACGGACCAGTGCCAGGCAGTACCCCTCAAAACGGACTGCCCTCATAGCCGTCATCATCATCGTCGTCGTTCACTTCGTCTCGCCTGTGGTCCGCAATCCCCATTACCTGGGAGTACAGCCCGGGATGTAGGTCGTACAGCGCCATACCAATGTCGCTAAGCTGGTAGAGCACTTCGATCTCGCCAAGCTTGTCCCCGGTGCCCTTCCTCAACAGCTGGAAGGCGCAGGCGATCCCTCGCACTATTGTGAGAGCATCGTCTCGCTCGAATGACTCGCGCCCGTGGTTCCTCTGGCGACTCGCCACTGCCAGCGCGTAGGCGAGCCCTAGCAATGGATTCCGGCGCCAACTGGTCTCAGCGGACTCTGAGTCGATGCCGTTTGTTTTGGATTTCGTCTTCATCGTTATCTCCTCGTATCGTTGGTGGATCCTGAGACGGGCACTACTGTCCCAATCAAGCCCCGTGGCGGAGCCCAGCGTCTCGCTTCTCGACTGGCCTCGGCGGAGCCTTTGCTCTCGCCGCTGCCTATTTGCTCACGTGAGCGAGGGTGGGGCCGCCACCAGGCGACGCATCCCTCGTCCACACGCGCCCGTCCGAGGACAGGCAAGATCCAACTCCCAAGCGGGATGGCGGGGCAGGTAACCCGCTGCGCCCTTCCCCCGAGCGTACGGCTCTACATGGGCATTTCCGCCCGTCAGGAGCCGCCAGAGGCGCTTCAGATGGCGCCCAGTGTGCCCGCCAGCGAGACGTGGCGGCATCGCCGCGAGCAGGTGCGCATGGAGCACTCCATCAGACTGCGGACCTACGGCGAAACAAAGCGGAATGTGCTCGGGTGCGGCGGCAAACGCGAGCACCGAGCGAAGGAGTCTGTAGTGGCGTCGCAACGTGCTGCAGGCCCGGCGCTGGCCGTACGTGAGCGTGGCGAAATGGGTCCACTCAGCGAAGTCCTCGATGTAGTCGGCGGTTTCGCGGAGCAGTTGCCGTCGGGTCGGAAGCCCAATCCAAGACTCAGACGACACGGAGCGCACCCCAGAGTTTCAGGACACGTGTCCCAAGTTGATCGCGCAACTCGGATTCACTGGGTTTCAGCGAGGTCTCCGCATCGAGACCTTTCCGCGCAATCGCTACTGAATCATGCGAAACAAGGTGGTCTGAAGCAGGTTCGAGTCCTATCGCTGGAGCCAACATTGAGGCCTTCTCAAGAGCTAGAAGGCCTTTTCTGTTTCTACAGCGTAGGCAGGGGCAGGACTCGAACCGACGGTGTACTCGCCCCGTTTGACGGGCTATGAGGTAACCGCCGTGCCGATTCTCGCCATTGATCTCGGTACATCGAATGTGAAGGCCGCCGTCGTTCGGCGTGATGGTGCGCTGCTTGGCACCGGCCGCGGGTCGATTGAGACGATTCTCACGGACGATGGTGGCGCGGAGCAGGACGCGGAGCGCGTTTGGCAGACGGTTCTCGCGGCGGCTGAGGAGGCCCTGGCGCCGTTGGCGAACCGACGGGAAGTCCGAGGCATCGCGTGCGCCAGCCAGTACTCGTCGATCGTGCCCGTGGGCAAGGACGGCCGCCCCACCGCCAACATGGTCGTCTGGATGGATAAGCGCGGCGCACCCGC
>JAFDFW010000097.1 GCA_019309605.1 Deltaproteobacteria bacterium
AGTCGATGCGGCCTGTGCGGGCGACGGTTTCGTCGACCACGCGCTGGAACTGGGCGGGATCGCGCACGTCGAGCTCACGCGCAGTGGCTTTTCCGCCAGCCTGCCGAATCGCATGGGCGACTTCCTCAGCGAGCTCGCTTTGCCGATCAGCGAGGACCACCTCGACGCCTTGCTCGGCTAACTCTTCAGCGAGCGCCCGGCCAATGCCCGAGGCGCCACCGGTGATTAGTGCAGTCTTGGTGGCCATCGCTAGGCAACAGTTCTATTCGAGGGCGACCGTCGATTCAAGCGGAGGGTTCAGGCTGGTGGCGCGACCGGCAGCGATGTGGCCGCCGCGTACTCACGAATGTTCGGTGGGGGCATCCTGTTTTGCGCTCAATCCAGCGGTGGGTAGCTCATGCGAACGAGGCCGTGTTGTTCGCGGTCGAAGTTGGCGATGTAGAGGTGGTTGGTCCCTGGGATGCCGACAGCGGCGTCGCTGAGCTTGGGGCCTTCGTAGATGGCGTAGTAGAGCGGGGTGGCGGCGTCAGGGCTTAGGGCGAGGATGCCGGTTTCCTTTGGCACCGGCAGGAGCTCGAGTGGCAGCCGCAGCAGCAGTGGCTTGATCCAGGGGTTGTTGTGCGCCCAGGTCAGGAAGTTGGAGCGCTTCCTGTACAAGCCTACCCATATTCGCCCCTGCGCATCGCGGTCCATGCCGTCGGGCATGCCGGGTAGTCCCGTCCATACTTCCTCCGCCGTGCCAGCGCGGGGGCCTGCGAGGAAGAACCGCGTGATTGCAAAGCCCGGCGTTTGCGTGACCAGCACCGATTCTTCGCGCGCGTCGGCTGGGTGCGGGTCGATGAGAATCCCGTCGATGAAATGGAAGCCGTCGGCTACGAGTCTGGTCTCGCCGGTCTCGAGGTCATGCCTCCATAGGCGGCCGTTCTTGCCCAGTGTGATTGCCTCGCCGACCGCCCCGCCGCCCATCGATGCGCCTTCGTAGGCGATGGGTTCGGTGAAATAGATTCGTTTGCCGTCGGCGCTGACATCCAAGTCGTTGCAGAAGGCAAGGGGTCGTGAGTTGGTGCCGTCGATCGTCGCCTGCATGACGCTTGGTGCTGCGGGGTCCGTGTCTGCGAACACCTTGTGGCGTTGGTCGGGGATGGCAGGAGTCATCGCGACCTCGGTGACGATTGGTGTCACTTCGCGCGCGGAGATCTTCAGTTGGTAGAGGCCGACGCGTTCGTCGGGCGGGTTTTCCTCTCCATGCAGGCGCGACGCGCAGAAGTAGATGACGTCGTGGTCGTCGGGCGCTGCGCGGAGCCCGGATGATATGAGCTGAACGTCGGCGTAGCGCTCGCCGCCGCCGTCGAGGGGCACGCGCCAGATCCAGCCGTCCATGCCCGAAACAAGCGCGTATCCGTCATCCTCTCGCAGGAGGACGTCGTCGTGGCCAGGTACATCGGAGTCGACGTGCTCGAGTGCGAGTCCGAGTGCTTCGGGTGACGCTTCGACCGCAAGGATCGATTCGGCGGTGCCGCCTAGATCCACCGCGGGTCCGATCTCGAGGTAGTCGGGGGGTGCGCTCATGAACCACCACACGACGATGAGCGCGATGATTGCGAGGAACGTTGTCCGGCTGCGGCGTCGCTGGGTCATGGCGCATTGGACGTCACGGTCCGGCGAAACGCAACGGTCTTGACGCGTGTTTGCCGTGCCCCATACCGCTGGTCCTCTCAATGCGGTGTCGATGGTCTCAGCCGGAGGTCGGTACGACTTGAAGGAGCATGCGGTATTTCCCGTGGCCGAAGTCACCCTCGTCCGAAGGCCACGACTCTCCTCCGTCGACCGTGAGGAGGTAGGTGCCGTCGAGCGCTAGATCCTGCGCAAGCGGAGTCCCCCCGGCCGTGGGCAGGATTCGATCGAACAACAACGCTCCATTCGGGTCCGTGAGCTTCGCATGACCGAAGAAAATACGACGGTCGATCTCCAGGACGTTGAGTGAGAGCGTCGTCCCGGCACTCCCGTCGATCCTGTAGATGTCCTCGTCGCCGGGTACACTGATCGATCCGGCGCCCGCTCCCAAAGACTCCAAGGCGACGGAGGTGGCGCCACCGACGTCGAACATTTGAGGCTCCGGGATGACGTTTCGCGCCAGCTTGAGGACTCCATTGTGCGCCGCATCGGCCACCACGCGGGAGGTGTAGAGACCGCTCTCCGGCAGGATGTGGGCGCCCGGCTGATTGCATGCGAAAACGCAATGTCCAAACATACGGGCGCCGCTTGGCGCGATCACTTCCCAGTTGGCGAGGCCGAGGCTCGACTGCGTCTGGGCGAACCGGAAGAACTGCTCTTCACCGGCCTTTCCGATGAACTGCTCGAACACATAGACTCCTTCGCCGTCGATTTCGCCCTCGGTTTCGTACATCTCGTTCCAGGTGAGGCTGTTTGGGTCGGCAGCATTGCGCGCCGAGCTCGCCCAAGAGATGTCACCGGTGAATCCGATGTCGAACATGCAGTCCTCGAGCCAGGGGGATTCAGTGACACCCAACGAAAGGCAGTCGACGCGAACCTCGTGTCGCGTGACCTCGTCCAGGTCGTCGATGCTCCGGTCAGATGCGGGAAATCCCGGCACCTGAAAGTCGCCGCTCGACTCGCCGGGCTCGTAGTCGAAAAGCGACTCCAAAGCGTCGATCCTCCAGCTCTCCCCGAACTCGGAATACAGCGCTTCTTTACGCGCGTCGCCATGCTCGTCCGGGACGTCGACGGGCACCCCCTCTCGGGTGATGTGCTCGTTCGTCGGATCCCCGTCTGCGTTGCCGAGGAGGCCGACAAGCGCAGCTTGCCTTTGAGACGCAAGCGTCATCGACAGATCCAGTACGTTGCCCCAGTAGTAAACCCACAACCGGGTGTCATCGGGCCACTGAAACACCACTTGGTCATCGTCCACTTGGACGGACCCGTCATTCGGCAGTCGCACCCACGACCCGGTCGGGGTTACCGTCTCGCCATTGACCCTGACGACAAAGACACCGGCCCCAAGATACGCCCCGACTCGATCGCCGTTGACGTTGGCGGCCACGGCCGTGGTCTTACTCGCTTGCAGTGCGGGGACCTCGGCGAACCGAACCTGAACCACGAGCTCGTCGACGGTCGAAGCCATCGCGATGAACTCCCCGACGCCATGAAAGTCGTAGCGCAAGCCGTCCATGGTCACGAGGTGTGGGTCGCCGAAAATGTCGGGTGACCCGAGAGCGCCGTAGTCTGTGTACTCACCGCCGGGAAATCGCGAATCGGCCAGGTGGCCTTCTTCATAAGGTGTGGAGCAGATCCACCACTTGCGTTGCGGCGCGGTGAGGTCGAGGCCGCCTGATTCTATTTTGTCTGTGCAGTAGTCCTCGCAAGACTGGTCCGTGAAGGCGCCACGACTGCCTATCACTTGATTGCGCGTGTCCTCCCAGAAACTGTCGTGCTCACCCCGCCACCCCGCTGATCTTGCAACCTCGTAGAAGATTCCCGGATTGCCACATGCCCCAAAGCAGATTTCGTTGGCTCGGCAGCCGGACCAACAGTGGCCAAAAGCATCCAGCTGGTTGCTCGGAACCACCGTCACGGCATCCCGCGAGCACTCCCTGTCGCGCCAATCGAACGTGGCGTCGAGCGCATCCGCGAGGAACTCGTCGAACTCCTCCTCGGCCATGCGCCGCAGGTCTTCGGCGACTGTCGCAGGGTCTGGGAAGTAGCGGGGTGCTCCGCCCGGGCTCGGCACGTCTGTCGCAAGACCGTCCGTGACGAGCGACTCTTGGATTGCGATGTATTCTCGGAAGCCGATGAAGCCACCCTCGAGGCCTCCGTCGCCAATCGTATCCAAGGCTTGCTGGGTTCGGCCGACCAGCGGGCGAGTCGACTCGTCGCCGTTGAGCAACTCGTCGACCGACTCGTCGGAGTCCCACCCGGCTGCCCGAAACAGCAGATGCGCCGCACATAGCGGCTCATAGCCCGCGGCCGCGCAGAGCGAGAGACCAAGGTCGTCCGCAGCTTGCTCTTGCGCTTCGGGCCAGCCCTGAGCCAGTGGGTGCAACGCGTCGATCGGAGGGGAGGCCTCGCCTCCAAAGAACTCGGATACATCGCCGAGTCGGTGATGCGCGATTTCGTGCCCGAGAACGCACGCAAGCTCGGCCTCGTTGTGAATGAACGCCAGCATCCCGAGCGTGAGCGCGATCTCGTCACGTGGCAGCGCGAACGCTTGGGCGAAGTCCGCGTCGTATACGACGACGCGATACGTGGAGTCGCCCGCAACTTCGTCCGTGATCGACTGAAGGTACGCATTCAGCGCTGCGTCATCGACGACCGATACTCCAGAAGAGCCACTCGAGGCCTGACACGCCGCGAGAACCACGGCGACCAGAGCCGTTGCGGCCAGCGTCGTCGTGGTTCCCGGGAGCGCTTGTCGCGGAGCGTTCATGAACCGGCTGCTAAGGAAGGAGGCAACTGGTGAGGGTTTCCGATTCGTCGACACATGCGGGGGAGCCGCCACCTGAGTCACAGCCGAGCGCTTCGATGCACTCGAGGGCGGCGATGAGCTCTGGAATGCACGTGAAGAAGCCCATGTCACACGAGTGCTGGCAGTCATCCACAGCGCCAGGTGGCAAGTACTCGCCGACGCAAGGGCTCTCGCAGATGCGCGCGCAGTCGCCGCTTGCTCCACCGCCACCGCCGGTGCCGCCGCCGCCGGTTGCGCCACTCCCGCCGGTTGCGCCGCTCCCGCCGGTTGCGCCGCTTCCGCCGGTCGCGCCGTTGTCCCCGCAGCCCGTCACGCCAAGGACCATCGCGAACGCAGCCGACCACCAAATCGAACACCTGTTCATCGCTACCTCCTCAACTCGCGAACTCTGTGTTGCATCACTACTGCTATCAGGTCCGCCAAAAACATGGAAGTTCCTTAGATCAAGGTCGTGACGATGAAGGGAAAAGCGTACGGGACGCTGTCGTTGCCGGACGTGTCGGTTGCAACGAGCTGGATCTCGTACTGTCCAGGCTCGAAGTCGAGCTGCGTCACCGAAGCCGGCGTGGTGAAGGTGTCGATGACCATGTCGTCCTCACGCACGGTCCAGGTGTAGGTCAGCTCCTCGGGCGCATCGTGATCGTCGGTGACGACGGCGTTGAAGGTTAGGCGCTGGCACAGGTCGTCGCCGTCGTGGTAGCCGTCGCCGTTGATGTCGACGAGGCATTGCTCGACGAAGTACGAAACCGGTGGGTTGTCGTTGGGATCGGTGGGAGTCGCGACGACGGAGCCGGACTCGATGCTTGGGGGCAGGTCCTCGGGGTCCGCCAAGACATCGAAGGTGATCCATGTCGAGCCGACTTCGTCGAGGGCGTCGCGCACGTACGCTGTGAGCTGATACTCGCCGGGCTCAAGCATGCCGGCGGGAATCGTGCCGCGCTCGCCTTCGTCGGTGGGTAACGCCGGGCCCCCACTGGTGGAAATGAGCTCCCACTGGAGGTCTTCCAGGTCCGCGTTGAGGTCTGCGTCGAAGACGGAGCCGAGGTACGCGATCGTCTCACCGGCGAAGAATGTGAGGGCGCTATCTGGGTCGGGGTTGACGATGGTGACGACGGGGGCGTCGTTCGTGACGGTGATGGTGACGAGGTCGTTGTTTTGCTGGTCGCCGTCGGAAACGGTGCAGACGATCTGATGTTCGCCGACTCCGAGATCACGCGTTGAGGCGCTGGCGCTATCCGAAAG
Organism: Deltaproteobacteria bacterium; assembly: GCA_019309605.1. Classification (GTDB taxonomy): domain Bacteria; phylum Myxococcota_A; class Polyangia; order Polyangiales; family Houyiibacteriaceae; genus SG8-38. The sequence goes on from JAFDFW010000097.1 coordinate 5,726, forward strand.
GAAGATCGACGGTCCGGCGCCGTTGGGGAAGGCCGACCAATCGATCACGAGCTCGGCGGCTTCGTCCACAGCCTGGACATCGCAATCGAGCGGGATGTCGCGACCGATCGAGAATACTTCGCCGTCGATCGGCCGGAGGATCTCCACGGTCGGCGGCAGACCCGCTGTCGGATCACCGCAGGCCGCGGTGAAGACGAGTAGACCGAGTGCGAATACGCGAGAAACGAAGAAAGAAGGGTTGCTGTTCATTGTCCGGCTCCTGGTTGAGGTGTGCACAGGCCTTGAGCAGGCGCCGTGCCAAGACCATTTTTCCTTGTGAAAACCAGGAGATCGCGACGAACTACGAAATGGCCCCCGGGACATTCGCTTCCGGCCGTGGGCCATACTGTGCCACAAAGCTGTTAGGCTCCGCGTCATGTTTGTTGGGCATTACGGGCCGGGTTTTGCGTTGCGGCGCACCGGCGGGGTCCCCTTGTGGGTGTTGTTTCTTGCCGTTCAGTTCGTCGATGTCCTTTTGGCGTCGTTGATCATCGCCGGGGTCGAAAAGGTCCGCATTACTGAAGGGTTCACCGCGTCGAGCCCGCTCGACCTCTACTACGTGCCGTATACGCACAGCCTCACCGCCTCGATTGGGTGGGCGTTGATCCTCGGGTGGCTCGGAAGCCTCGCCTGGGGACGCCGGGGCGGCGTCGTGATTGGCCTTTGCGTGCTCTCCCATTGGGTCCTCGACCTACCCGTGCACGTGGCCAACCTTCCCCTTTGGGGGAACGAATACAAAGTCGGCTTAGGGTTGTGGAACTATCCGATGATCGCATTCGTCCTCGAGGCCGGCGTGCTTTTGGTCGGAGTCGCGATCTACGCGCGCCACGCGCGAAGCAAGCTGCCGATATGGATCTTCAGCGTCGTGTTGCTTGGGATCCAGTACAGCAACACGCTCTTACCCCTTCCCGAAACGACGAGGCAGTTCGCCGTGATGGCGCTGGCGTCGTACTTTGGGTTTGCAGCGGCGGCGTGGTTTGTCGAGAGGAAGTGGGGGCAGCAACCCGAGAAGGGTAGCCGGTGGGACACTCTCCACCCCGGAGCTCCGTGAGCTCATAAGAGCGTACGCGCTACGCGGAGGGCTCGAACGCACCGAATCGTTCGACCAGTTGGGGCCGTGTTTTGACACCCAATTTCCGCATCACGCGTTTGAGCACACTCGAGACCGTTGCTTTGGAGATCCCCAGCCGGTAGCCGATGAGCTTCGCGCTGTCACCGTGTATCGCGTACGTCGCCACGAGGCTTTCGCGTTCGGAAAGTCCCCGC
>JAFDFW010000659.1 GCA_019309605.1 Deltaproteobacteria bacterium
GGCCGCGTCAAACACGAGCAAGATCGGAACGACGACAGCGCGGCACCCGAACCCAAGATCCTACTCGAGGAAGCCACCCTCCTGAGCGAGGCACTACAGGAACGCACCACGTCGATCACCGTGCGCTTGACGGTCGAAGCCATCGACCGCAGCAAGCTCGACTCCCTGCGCGCGATGCTCGAACAATACCCAGGCCCCTGCCCCGTCACCCTCGAGCTCAACTCTCCCGGCGACTGGCGCGTCAACCTCGCCGAAACCGGCCTCTTCGTAGAACCCTCCGACGCCCTCCTAACCGGCCTAGAGCGCCTATTCGGCACCAAAGTCTGCGAGCTCCACTGACCTGTGCCTCCCTCCTCTGAACCGCAGTCGGAGAAGGAGCTTGTCACGCGAGCGCGGAATCTAGCGGGACTCCGGCTTGGTGAGCTCGGCGCGCAGGTTGGCGTAGAAGTCCCAGACGAAGCCGTCCGTGCGAAGGGAATCGCCGGGCAGATTCTCGAGAAGGCCCTTGGTGCGACCGCGGGATCACGCCCGGAGCCGGACTTCGTGGGACTCGGGATCGAGCTCAAGACGATTCCGCTCGACGCTGCTGGCAAACCCAAAGAGTCGACATTCGTTTGTTCGATTTCGCTTTCGGCGATGGCGGATACCGAATGGGAACAGAGCACCGTACTCAAGAAGCTCTCCAAGGTGCTGTTCGTCCCTGTCGAGGCGGCGTCGAACACACCCCTTCGCGAGCGGCGCGTGGGCCGCGCCTACCTCTGGACCCCCACCGACGAAGAAAAGAAATTGCTCCGAGCCGACTGGGAGCGTCTTGCCGAGATGATCGCCGCTGGCGACGTCGAACAGATCACGGGCCATTTGGGCGAGGTGCTACAAGTGCGCCCAAAGGCGCCGCATGGAAAGAGCCGTCGCCGGGCGCCTGACGAAGAGGGCGCGGTGCAATGGACGATGCCGCGGGGGTTCTACTTGAGACCCGCCTTCACTGGAGCGGTCCTCGCGAGGCTGCGCGCCTCGGACTGCAAACCAAACACATGAACAACATAAGCACCGAACCTGAGACGCCGGAACAGCGAGTGGAGCGCCTGGTTGAGCGGGATCCGCTGTTGGAACCGCACCGTCCCGTCCTTCTGCGACGGCTACGCAAGGTCGAGGCGACTCGGGATCGCATCACGACGGGAGGGCTCGACCTGCCGGGCCTTGCGTCCGGACACGAGTACTTCGGGCTTCGCTTTCAGGACGGCCGCTGGGTGCTTCGCGAGTGGGCCCCGGGCGCGCTTTCGATTCACTTGAAGGGACCCTTCTCCGACTGGCAGCCGAGTCCTCGCTATGCGCTTTCCCGAATAGGAAGCGAGGGCGTCTGGGAGCTCGAGCTTCCCGAGGCGATGCTCGCCCACGGCGATCCCTATCGCCTCGAGGTTCGCTGGCCGGGTGGAGGAGGCGATCGGTTCCCTGCTTGGACCCGCCGCGTGCTGCGAGATGAGAAGACCGGCAGCTTCAACGCGCAGGTTTGGCGGCCCGCGGAACCCTACGCCTGGCGTCACGGTCGACCCAGGCGCCCGCCGGACCCGCTGCTCGTCTACGAGGCCCACGTGGGCATGGCGCATGCCGAGCCGAAGGTCGGCACCTACGAGGAGTTCCGCACGGATGTCCTGCCGCGAATCCGCGACGCCGGGTACGGGGCCGTGCAAATCATGGCGCTCGCCGAGCACCCCTACTACGCGTCGTTCGGATATCAGGTGTCTAGCTACTTCGCGTGCTCCTCACGCTTCGGAACACCGGAGGAGCTCAAGGCCCTGGTGGACGAGGCCCACGGCATGGGGTTGCGCGTGTTCATGGACCTGGTGCACTCCCACGCGGTCCGAAACGAGGTCGAGGGGATCTCGCGTCAGGACGGCACCCCGAGCCTCTACTTTCACGACGGGCCGCGCGGCGAGCATCCGGCCTGGGATTCCCGGTGCTTCGACTATGCCAAGCCCCAGGTTCTCCACTTCCTGCTTTCGAACTGCCGCTTCTGGATGGACGAGTTCCGGGTGGACGGCTTCCGGTTCGACGGCGTCACGAGCATGCTCTACCTGGACCACGGCTTGCGGCGGGTCTTCACGAGCTACGACGACTACTTCGGTGACCAGGTCGACGAGGACGCGCTGGCCTACCTGACGCTCGCCAACGAGCTGATCCACGAGATCTCGGCGGATGCGGTGACGATTGCCGAGGACGTGTCAGGGTTTCCAGGCCTGGCATTGCCGCTCGCAGAGGGCGGCGCCGGCTTCGACTACCGCTTTGCCATGGGCGGCGCCGACACCTGGATCGAGCTCACCAAGGACGTGCCCGACGAGAGCTGGTCGCTCGGCGAGCTCTGGTACGAGCTGACCAACCGCCGCCCGCATGTATGACGGCATGTCGGTAACGAGCGAAAGCGTCGTGGTCGAGCGCGGCCTCGCCCTGCACAAGATGATCCGCCTCGCCACTTTGGGCACCGCGGGACACGGCTATCTCAACTTCATGGGCAACGAGTTCGGGCATCCCGAATGGATCGACTTCCCGCGCGAAGGAAACGACTGGTCGTACGCCCATGCGCGGCGTCAATGGCCGTTGGCCGAAGACGAGAATCTGCGCTTCCGCCACCTTGCCGCCTTCGACCGCGACTTGATCGACTTGGCCCGAACGTACGGCGTACCGGATGGCCGCGACGAGTACCTTCTACACGTGGACGAAGCGAGCAAAGTCCTGGCCTGGCTTCGCGGCGGGCTCGTGTTCGCAATGAACTTCCATCCGAGTCGGTCGTTCACCGACTATGCGATCCCGGCGAAGCCCGGCGTCTACCGGACCGTCCTCGACACCGACCAAGCGGCCTACGGAGGGTTCGGTCAACAGGACCCCGAGGTCTCCCACCATGCGCTTCCCGATCGAATCCAGCGGCACTTCCTGAGCCTTTACCTCCCGTCCCGCACCGCCCTCGTGCTAGCGCCGAAGCGCTAGATAGGCCTATGAAACATCAGCTTACCTTGTTCGCCGTTCTTCTTGTGCCCCTCTTCGTTGTCGGTTGCGCTGTCCGCCATGAGCCGATCGTGGTCGACAGTCTCGAAGACATCGAAACGCCGCCCGAGGGAACGGTTACGCTTCGCTCGGCCCTTGCCTCTGCCGCCAGCGGCCAACCCATCATCTTCGACGCGAGTCTTGACGGTGGCACCATCGAACTGTCCATCGTCGGCGAAGAGCACACGACGCTCAAGGGCGAAGTGATGGGCATGCGAGAAGAGCCAAGCGGCCCCGTGTCCTACTTGGTCGGCTATTTCCCGCGGGACTACGGAAGGTCGGCGCTCTACGCGCGAAAAAGTGTCGTGATCGACGCCTCGTCTCTTCCTTCCGGCATTACCCTGGTCTGGACCGGAGGAGAATCGAATCCAGCGCGAGTCCTGGCAGTCTATGGCAACTTGACCATGACGAACGTGTCCATCACGGGGGGCTGGAGCGTGGCCGAGGAGTTGCCGCCTCCGGATCCGGACGATGAGCACGGGCAGCTGTCGACTCGCGCACGTGGTGGCGGGATTGCAGTCTGGGGGGTCGCCCGACTCACGGACTGCAAGGTCTACGACAACCATTCCAAGCGAGCGATCGACGTTCCGGCTAGGTCGAGAGACGCGGGTGCCTTTGGGGGTGGTGTTTACGCTGATATTGTCGACATGGAGAACTGTCTGATCAGTGGCAACTCCGTTTCCGCTTCCGGGGTTTCCGGTGGTGGCGTGTTTTCCGTCGGCGGTGCCGAGGCGGGGTCGGCGGTTTCGCGCATCCGTCGGTCTGTGATCACGGGCAACGGCATCCATGGGGGCTTCGCCTACGGTGGCGGGGTCTATTCGGATGGCGGCGGTATCGGCAAATCGAAGAAACTGGTGTTGGAGAACTGTACGGTCGCGAGGAACCTCGTCGCAGCATTGCCTGGCTTGCCGCCTTTCATGTACGGAATCGGTTACTGGCGTGGAGGCGGTGTCTACATGTCCAACGGCTCCCTGGACATTCATGGCTGTACGATCGTCGAGAATGAAGTCCATGGAACCCCGCGCACGGACGACCTGGACAAACCGAACCTGGCCGGCGGTGTGGTGGCAACGATCGGCAATGCTCATGCAGTTGAAAACATGGCGATCGGTCACTCCGTGATCGCCGGCAACACGGTGCACGAAACCGAGGGCGGCGTGTACGACCAGGATATCTTCACCGGCTCCCTCTTCTACTTCAAGAGCAAGGGGTACAATCGCATCGGCGTGATCGATTTCAGTCAGATCCTGGTACCCGTGGGAGAAAGGAGCTGGCGTTCACTTTGTCGGAGGCACTACCCCAAGCAGGGGGACGAGGATGGAGTCCAGCTCGCCGACGTGTTGAATCTGGCGAGTGGCGTCGCGTACTCGAGCGCAATTCTCTCTGCGGGTGTGGACGCCGGAAATCATGTGGTGCTGCACTATGATCCCCTCGGAAGCGCCCTCGATCAGGTGCCCACGTCGCCCTATGCGGTCAGTGAGGTCATTGCCGAGTACGAAATTGCACGCGG
>JAFDFW010000660.1 GCA_019309605.1 Deltaproteobacteria bacterium
CGCAGTGAGTGACGTTGGGCGGGCGCCATCGAGCTCGGCTCGTTGACCTGACGTTGACGTGGCGATGTGAAATGAGATGACATGAGGTGACGAACCGTGAACACGGCGATGCGGGCAAGTCCCGGTCATGTTTGGGTTTCTGTTGAGTCTTGTGGGTTTTCGTAATGTCCCGTTGCGTCGACTGCGATGCTTTGGGAGCATGAGGTCGCTGGTTCGAATCCAGTCGCCCCGACTATTGAGGGACCAGGGCAAGGAACCGCGCTTATCGGCCAGAAGGTTCTGCGGGTTGCGTGACATCTACGCTTTCTGGCCAACCTCGGTCGGATCTCTTCGCCCCGCGGAGCGGCTACCGGCTCGATCTGCGGTTCGGGCTCGGTCCGCGGCCCGGCCTAGTCTTACTGGGTTTGATGACGTAGCGTGCGGTCGCGGAGCGGAGCTTCAAGTACGATTCGATCAGCGATTCCGCCGATGCGTCGAGGGCACCGTTGCCGTAGAGGTTGTTCTGCTCGAGTCTATCTGCTGAAGCGTAGACTTCCAGCAGCCCAGAATTCAAATCGTAGTCGACCTTGTAGTCCTGCAGAACCAACGAGGTCCTCATGCGGTCATGCCCGATGAGCTCGACCAGAACCGCATTGTCGAGATTTCGCAACACCGGACCGAAGAACCGCTGGACGCGGTCTAGGTAGGCCTGCCGAAGGTCGCTGCTCCTCGCGCTCGAGAAGAGCCAAGTGAAGAGATGAACCGTGCTCAGGGGCTTTTCCCCGGTCCCTTCCAATCCTGGTAGCCAGACGACCAATGGCACGTGAACGGACTCCTCGTACACGGTCGTCTTGTGCGTCACGCCGCCGTGTTCCCGAAACTCTTCACCATGATCGCTCAGGTAGACGACGATGGTGTTGTCGGCCAAGCCGGTGCGTTCGAGCGTCTCGAACACGCGCTCGATCTGGTCGTCGACGTAGCGAACTTCCTGGGCGTACTTGTCGAGTTGTCCTTCCCCCGGCAGGTCGTCGAAGTCATGAGAGAGGTAGGGGCCGTGTGGGCTGACGAAAAACACCCAGCCGAAGAACCTGTTCCCGGTCTCACTCTTCGTCTGCAGCATTTCTATCGCCTTGTCGGCGATCTGTGCGTCGGTATGGGGATTCGGGTTCAGGCGGGGGTCGTCCACCAGCTGGACGTCGTCGAATCCCTGGTCCAAACCGAGGATGCCGCTCGAAAATCCGGCGTTGTGGTTGTGCCCGACCCAGAAGGTTTCGTATCCCTCTCGGGCAAGCAACTCCGGCGCTGTCTCCTCCGAGGCGTGGAGCATGCCGCACCATGGCTGCGCCCAGGTTTCCATGGACAGCATGGACGGATACTTCATCGCCAAGAGGGCCGACATCGAGTGCAAAGTGCCCGACGACGGCGCGTACGCTCGCGACGCAGACCAAGCGGTCCGCGCCCGGTTTGCCAAGTTGGGGGTCGTCTTGAGACGCGGATCAAATAGCGTGGTCTTGTCGTAGCGGGTGGCTTCGCTCGCGATCAGCAGGATGTTGTAATCCTCGAGCACGAAATCCGTCGGGAGGGCAGGGAAACCGGCGTTTGCCCGGAATCGTTCATCGCCAGCCTCGTCCATCGCGCCGCCGCCGTGTCTGTTCTCGACGATCGGAGAGAACACTACGCTCGACTGGCCGAGGACCGTTGCGTCGACGAAACCCGCGCGCACGCTCCGAGAAGCCCAGTTCCCGAGTGGCGACAGCAGCGAAAACGCGAGGCAGCCGAGGCCGAGGGCGCGCAGCCGACCGGCCGCTCCTCCGGCGAGCGCCAAGGCCACACCCAGGCTCAGCACCGTGTACTCGATCTGAAGCGTGCTCAGGTGAAGTGTCGGGTATTGGCCAACGTAGACTTTGTAGTTCGCGACGTGAAGAGCAACCGCGGTCCCGATCAACGACGCCGCGACCGGCAGGCGCCAGGCCGTTCGAGGCATGCCGAGCGACCAGGCCACTGCATAGGCAATCAAGCCCAGCGCGAACCCCAGGTACGCCACGACGAAGGGTAGGTAGCCTCTGAAAGGAGGGTACATCGTGAGGACGGCGTAGAAGCTGCCCGCCACTGCGAAGCAAGCTCCCGCGATGAGCGAGCCGCGCAGGTAGGTCCAGGCTCCCCTGCTTGGCAGCTGCTGCAACAAGGAGACGATGACCGCAAACCCGAGGGCCGGCGCGAAATACTTCCAGGCTGCCTCTAGTGACAACGCGGTTACGGCAAAGAAGCCGCCGGCACCCACGGGGTGACGATCCCCGGCGACGGCAGCCTCGATGAGCGCCATCAGGGCAAGACACAGCACGAAGGCCGTCAGCACGGGCCATGCGGCCTGCGGACGCACGACAGCCGGAGTGGATGAATCTGAGAGGACTCGACTCCAAGGCGATCCCGAGGTGTATGGCGTCTTCCCGATTGCGCTGCTGGGCCCTGACGTCGGGACGATCATCTTTCGCACACCTGAGTGAAGTTCGACCGCTTGCCCGGGTCTGACGAACACTAGCCCGGTGTCGCGTGGGGTTGGGTCTTGGAGTGCGTGGGGTTGTGCAGCGACCTTCTTCTTACTTGGCGCTTTTCCCCTCTATAACCTCGACGCCTACGGGCATCTGGCCCAGGGGCGCCAGATTGCCGAGTTAGGCCG
>JAFDFW010000661.1 GCA_019309605.1 Deltaproteobacteria bacterium
CAACCGCTTGTTCAGATTTGCTCATGGTCGAAGTGCCGCGCGCGAACGTGCGCGAATGATCACCGCGAGCAGGTTGAGCGAGAACGTCAGCACGAGCAAGACGAGCACGGTGCCAAAAAGGGTTGGCCGTGCGGCGTCGACGTTGGGCGACTGCGTGGCCAATGCGTAGACGTGATACCCGAGGTGCATGAACATATCGCGCAGGTCCGTCGGCAGGTACGGAAGGAAGTTCGCCGCGCCGCAGAAGATGATCGGGGCGACCTCGCCGGCGCCGCGGCTGACGGCCAGGATCACACCCGTCAGGATGCCGCCTTTCGCGTTGGGGAGGACGATCTTGTAGACGGTCTGGAAGCGCGTCGCTCCGAGGGCTAGTGACGCGTCGCGAAGTTCTTGCGGGACCGTGCGCAGGGCTTCCTCGGTGGTGACGATCACTACGGGCAGGGTCAAGACCGCAAGCGTCAATGATGCCCAGAGGATCGAGGGCTTGCCCCAGACCGGGGTCGGGTCGTCGTAGAAGACCGAGTCGATGCTCCCTCCAACGAAAATGATGAAGAAACCTAGGCCAAACAGCCCAAACACGATCGAGGGCACGCCGGCCAGGTTGTTCACTGCGATGCGAACCAGCTTCGCGAGTCGGGAGCGTGGAGGTGCGTACTCGCTCAAGAAGATCGCCGTCGCGATACCCACAGGGACGCCGGCGAGCGTCATCAAGAGAGTCATGAAGACGGTGCCGTAGATCGCGGGCCAGATCCCGCCGCTGACCATGTCGGCTCCCGGCTTCTCGGTGAGGAACTCAGCCGAAATGACGGGCGCCCCATGCCAGATGATCTGTCCGAGCAGAACTGCGAGGAGCAAGAGGATCACCGCGAGAGAGATTCCCGTCAGGCCAGCGAGCAACCAGTCTTTCTTGGTGTATCGCACTACTCCGCCGTCAGTTTCTTCTGGAGCTTCCGGATGGCCAGGTCCCCGACGATGTTGAGGACGAACGTCACTCCGAAGAGCATGACACCGAGCAAGAAGAGCACGCGCCAGTGTGGGTCGCCTTGAGCGACCTCACCGAGCTCGGCGGCGATGGTGGCGGTGACGGTTCGCACGCTGGTGGTGAAGTCGAACAACTCCATGATGGCGGCGTTGCCCGACGCCATCAGCACGATCATCGTCTCACCGATTGCCCGGCCAAAGCCCAGGACGACACCGGCTGCAATTCCCGGTAATGCGGCGGGTAGAACGACCCGCAGGGCGACCTGATATTTCCTCGCGCCGAGTGCCAACGCGGCCTCGGTCAGAGTTTGAGGGACGCTTTGGATGGCGTCCTCGGCAATGGTGAAGATCACCGGAACGATCGTGAGGGCCAGGCCGATCGCGGCGACCACCGCGTTCAATCTGAAGTGAAAGCCGAACGTAGCCTGCGCCCACGATGCCAGCACCATCAGTGCAAAGAAGCCAAGCACGACGGATGGGATGCCAGCCAAGAGCTCGATCGCGGGCTTCACCACTTCGCGGACCGCTCTCGGCGCATACAGCGCGATGAACATGGCGCAGCCGATTCCAAGCGGGACACTCATTAGCATCGCAAGCAGCGTCACCTTGAGCGACCCGACGAAGAGCGGAATGACGTTGAACTTGGCGGGCTCGCCGACGGGTTGCCAAATGAAGACAGGCTCGTCGTAGCCGCTCCACTCCTTCGAGAGGAAGAGGTCTCGAAGCTCGACCTCCTCAGCGAACTCCACCTCCCAGAACATCGGCACGGCCTCGCGCGCGATGAAGATGAAGATCAGCGCGATTGCCGCGATGGCTGCAAGCGCTAGCACCGCGATCATGCGTTCGGCGACGCGGTGCCACAGCGGTGTCTTGAATGAGCTCGCCAGCTTCGACCTGGCTCGGCGCGGACGAAGGGTGATCCGCCGCCCGCTGTTCGCGTCGGGGGCACGGGGATCACCTGCGTCGAGCACCTGCTCGGTCACTCGGCGGCCGCGGTGGCTTCCTTCGGAAGCGGGTAGTAGCCGACTCCCTCGACGACTGCCTGGCCCTTGGGCGAGAGCACGAATTCCAGATATTCCTTTGCGATTCCGGAAGGTTCACCAGCGCTGTAGATGTTGAGAAAGCGCGACAGCGGGTACTTGCCACTCGTGGCGTTCTCCATGGTCGGTTCGATGGGGTCACCGTCGGCCGGGGCCACTTTGACGGTGCGAACGCCCTCGGAATACGCGATTCCGCCGTAGCCAATCCCGCCCACGTCCTTGCTCACCGCGTTGATGACTGCCGCGGTGCCAGGCAGGGTCTGCGCGGTCGCAGCGAAGTCTTCGTTGTCGAGCACGTGCTCCTTGAAGTAGGCGTAGGTGCCCGAGTTGTTTTCCCGGCTGTACAGGATGATGGGC
>JAFDFW010000662.1 GCA_019309605.1 Deltaproteobacteria bacterium
CTATCGCACGCCGAACATCGACCGAGTTGCCGCGGAGGGCATGATCTTCACCGACTACTATGGTGAACAAAGCTGCACGGCGGGCCGCTCTTCGTTCATCACCGGCCAGAGCGTCTTTCGGACCGGGTTGAGTAAGGTGGGCATGCCCGGTGCCGATCAGGGTTTGAGCTCCAAGGATCCCACGATTGCCGAGCTCTTGAAGCCCCACGGCTACACGACGGGCCAGTTCGGCAAGAACCACCTTGGTGACAAGGACGAGATGCTCCCCACCAACCACGGCTTCGACGAGTTCCTCGGCAACCTCTAGTTCAAGAAGCGCTTTGGGCCGCGCGGGGTCATTCATAGCTACGCCGATGGGCGCATCGAGGACACCGGACCACTCACGAAGAAGCGGATGGAGACGATCGACGACGAGACCGTGGCGGCAGCAATCCGGTTCATCGAGCAGGCCAACAAAGACGGGAAGCCATTCTTCGTGTGGTGGAATGGCACGCGCATGCATTTCCGCACCCACGTCAAGGCAGAGCACCGCGGCATCTCCGGTCAAGACGAGTACGCCGACGGGATGGTCGAGCACGACATGCACGTGGGCCAGCTTCTCGGACTGATCGACAGGCTCGGCATCGCTGACAACACGCTCGTCTTCTACAGCACGGATAACGGCCCGCACTACAACACCTGGCCCGATGCCGCTGCGACACCCTATCGCAGCGAGAAAAACACCAACTGGGAAGGTGGCTGGCGCGTGCCAGCGATGGTGCGCTGGCCCGGCAAGATCAAAGCGGGATCGGTTTCCAACGAAGTGGTTCATCACATGGACTGGTTGCCAACCTTCGTCGCCATGGCCGGCGACCCCGACGTGAAAGAGAAGCTCCTCAAAAAGAAAAAGCGGCGTCAAAAGGGGTTCAGGGTTCACCTCGACGGCTACAACATGCTCCCCTACCTCACCGGCCAAGAGGAGAAGGGGCCTCGCAAGGAGATCTTCTACTTCTCGGACGACGGCGATTTGACCGCGGTGCGCTACGGAGACTGGAAGGCTGTTTTCCTGGAGCAGAAGACGCCGGGCACCCTGCGGGTGTGGATGGACCCGTTCGTTCCGCTCCGCGTGCCCTTGATCTTCAATCTGCGGCGCGACCCGTACGAGCGTGCGGAGATCACCTCGAACACGTACTACGATTGGATGCTCGATCGGGCCTTCATGCTCTACGGCGCACAGATGATCGTCGGAGATTTCCTGCAGACCTTCAAGGAGTTCCCGCCGAGACAGAAGGCAGCTAGCTTCACGGTCGATCAGGCAATGGAGAAGCTAAAGCCACAAGCGCACTAGCGCATCGCAGTCAGGACGGAGGCACGACATGGCCGAAAAAGAAGTGATCGCGTTTGGACCGTGGAAGGATTTCATCGCGGACGGTGTACGCATGGGCGACACGATCCATTTGTCGGGGTCGGTAAGCGTCGATGATCAAGGTCGGACGCTGCACGCCGGCGACATCGTCAAGCAGGCGCGGCAGGCCTATGCACACATCGCCAAGGTACTGGAGAAGTTCGGCGCAACGATGGACAACATCGCATACGAGACACTCTTCCTCACCGACATGAGCGCGGTGATGGGCAGTGAAGCAAAGATGGGCGCGTTCTTCGGGGCGCGCGCAGAGGCATACGGTGGAAGCCCCCAGGTCAGTCAAAGTCTGATCGGTGTTTCAGAGCTAGCGGCCCCTGACCTCATGATCGAAATCAAAGTCGTCGCTCACGTCTAGGCCCCGATACGCTCGTACTCGTCGATGAGCTCGTCGAGGATCCGGTCCATCCACGACCGCGTCAGCGGGCTGGCGAGCATGGTTGTAAATACTGGCCATGTCGCATCCGCAAGCGCGTCAATCGGAGGTCGCAGGTCCATGCTCTCCAGCTCGAGCGCTTCGCCGAGGGTCTTCCCGCGGCTGTATGCCATCGCCCGATCGATCCAAGCACGCACGCTCGCCTTCAGCTCGGGCATCTCCGCCACGTGCCGCGCGCTCAGCTCCACGATGACACCCATATCGCCAATTAACTCGTCGTCGGCGGCTTCGAGAAGGAAGGCAGGCGATTTCGAAAGCACGAAGCTGATGAAGTTGGAGCGAAACTCGATCGACGCAGGATCGTCGATCTTCGCGATGGTGAACTCAGCCGCGCGCGCCAAGATGCGTTCGCTGCCATCATGGAGGAATGACTTGATCTCCGGCTCGATGCGCTTCTCCAGTTCTTCGATGAGCTTTTCGGCAAACGCCCCTGCGCTTCCCAGCACGCCGAAGCGCCCGACCGGTGAGATCTTCACCATGAGGCGCGGAAGGAGGGTCGAGAACTCCTGCAACGCGCGATAGAGGGCGTCGTTGAGCACGGCCTCGGCCGCTTCACCGCGAAACATGGCGCGCACCCAATCCGGGTGAACGAGCCCTGGTCGAGCCAAGGCCTCTTGAAGCTTCTCGTGCGCCTCTGGCGGCAGGAAGCGATCGATCGGCTGTTCGTCCTTGCGAAGCTCGCTCGCGACGTTCGACACCACAGGGCGGGACAGCTCCGTCACGAGCTCGGCGTCGATGAGCCGTTCGGCCAGGGCCTTCACCGTGTTCGCGTCGAGCAGCTCGTGAACCGGCGTGGCGAGAATCTGGTCCCAGGTCGCCTCCCAGAGCTCCCGCCACTCTTCCCTGGGGCGCTCCCCTTCCGTCAGGCGCTGCCGAAGCCAACCCTTCAACGCAGAACGATTGTCGGGGGACGTGTTCACCGAACAGACCGTAGCCCGAGCGCTGGCCTCGGGGTAGTCTCCGTTTTCATGAGAACTTCATGGGCGAGTTGAGCTATCGGTCTGCTTCCGAATGTCTGGCGCTTCTGCGAAATGGCGAA
>JAFDFW010000663.1 GCA_019309605.1 Deltaproteobacteria bacterium
CCCCGAGCAGAAAGAGACCTATCTCGCGGCCACCAGCCGCGACACGGTACGCACGCGCTCCTGGACGGGCAAGCCCGCCCGCTTCCTGCGCAGCGATTGGACCGACGCCTGGGAGCGCAGCGACACTCCCGATCCTCTCGGCATGCCCATGCAGTTCATGGTGACGGTGGAGGCGGTAGCCCGCAGTAATCGTTATCCCGCGCAGGCCCAGAGCGTGGGCTTCAACCCGGCGGGACAGGTGATCGGGCGCATTCAGGACGTGCGCCCCGTCCGCCGCGTCATCGACGAGATGATCGAGGAGTACCTGGACGCCGTCGAGCGTTTGAATTCATTGATGCCAGAGTAAGCCCATGGACCGTGACCTCGCCGCCCGTATCGATCGACTCGAATCTCGTGACGAGATCCTTCGACAACTAGGCCACCGGTTCGTCGTCCATGGCAGCCGGAACCCCCATCGGTCGCACCTTGTGGATGAGGGCAGCTCTGCTCTTCACGCCCAGCTTACGCATCGCGCGCCTCAGCAGGCTGGAGATGCGCGACGGCGAAAGACCAAGACGATACGCGACGAGCTTGTTTCTCTCGCCGAGCGCGACGTAGGCGACCACCTGACGCTCCTGCTCGGTGAGGCCGCGCGGGCGCGCCGCATCGACGCTGCGTGCCGCTGCGCGAAGGATTTCGGCGGCGGTGGCTTCCTTGGCCGGGCCAAGCGAGTCGATCAGGCGAAATCCGCTGGCATCAAAAACGGCTTCGGCTTCCTCAGGGAACCCTGTCGAATGGCCCCCCGGACGCATACCCGTCTCCTTGAGTGCATGACGAAGACGGAAAGCGGAGGCGATGTGCGCAGCGACCATCTGACACACCTCCCGCGACTTCGGACTGAGCGTTTTCGCCGCCGAGAGCGGAGCTCCGATGAAGACACCGACAGCGTTTGGATCACATGCGAAGATGGCGAACATGTCCGAGTAACCGAGAAGTTCGAGAAAGCGTGGCGAAATCTCGGGGTGGTCCCTGCAGACTTCGGTCCAGGTCCCGGCGAACCCCGGGAGGGTGATTGCGTGGAAAACTTCGGGAGGGATGACGGCCCGAGCCGCGTCAAGCCGGTCTAGAAAGTTTGTCGGCAGCGAGCGGAGGTGAAGGCCGTTGTGCCCAACGTCCGCGCCGCCGCCATTGCGTGCAGGATGAACGTAGTTGAAGGCGAAGATCCCCTGGCCATGGTCCAAGACCGGCGCGCCCACATCGATCAGGTGGGCAAGCCAATCGGAATCCGAGCCCTCAAGGCTGTAAGCCGCCTCGATGAGATCGATTGCGTGAGAGGTAACGTCTTCCAAGGTCCTGTTACCGATGTTTACAGGATCAGTGGCAAACCGACATACGTAATTGTCTACGTTGAGCTGCGCAAACCCTGCCGGTGGGGCCCAAACGCCTCGCAGCGCGGACAGTGCGTTTGTTTTTCCTAGGCTCTACGGCCGGGGTGCGACGCCATCGTTGCCACCGCCTCACAAGTCGACGTGGGTTGTCACTGTTTGGGGCTACGCGGCGTGAACGTCAGACATCTCGCCCGTCTTGTTCCCTTTGCCCAGGCGCACCGGCGCTCCCTCCCGGAACTGCACCCGCATCTGCATGCCCCGCTCGCCGGGGTGCATGGAAATCTGCGGAATGATGTCGGGGACGAAGCCGTCGAGGACGTTGACGTCGACGTTCTGAATCAGCGTGCTCAGAACGACCTTCATCTCCATCGTCGCGAACTGCTTGCCCAGGCACACACGCGGCCCCGCGGCAAACGGCACGAAGGCGCCCCTCGGAAGCCAGCGCTCGAACTCGCGGGTCCACCGCTCCGGCCGAAACTCCTCGGGGTTGTCGAAATACTTCTCGTTCTTCCCGAGCGCGAGCGGGCTGATCGCGAGGATCGAGCCCTTGGGGAAGAAGTAGTCCCCCAAGCGGAGGTCCTTCCTAGCTTCCCGAGCAAAAATCCACACCGCCGGCAGGCAGCGAAGCGATTCCTTGATGCACATGTCGAGGTAGGGAAGGTTGTTGAGATCGTCGATGCTCACCGGCCGGTCCCCCACCGTGCGATCGATCTCTTCCCGAGCCTTTGCGACTTTGTCTTGGTTGCTCGCCAGCAAGTACCAGGCCCAAGTGAGGTTGTGGGCTGTGGTTTCGTGACCCGCGAAGATGAGCGTCATCGCCTCGTCGCGAAGCTGCTTGTTCGTCATGCCGCCTTCTTCGTCGGCAGCGAAGACCAAATGTGAAAAGAGGTCGCCGTGATCGCGACCGTCGCGACGGCGCTCTTCGATGAGCCCCTCGATGACATCTTCGATCGCGTCGATGGCGCCCACCATTCGTCGGTTGCGCTCCGAGGGCCACCATCGCGGCGCGGGGATCGGAGTCTGCGCATGGTCGAACAGAGCTTCGATAATGTGCACCATCGCGTCGTGCACCGTCTTCGAGTCATGGGCGAGGTCCGTGTCGAACATCGTCTTCCCGACGATGCGCAAAGTCAGGTCCACCATGTCTTTGCGGAAGTCGCGCTGCTCCCCTTCCACCCATTCGCCCACAATGTCGCGGGTGTATTCGGCCATCGTCGACGCATACGCATCGATGCGAAGCTTGTGAAAAGCGGGCATGATCAACTTGTGCTGCCGCTTCCACGATTCCCCGTCGTTCGGAACCAAGCCATTGCCAAGGAACGGCTTCCACATCTGCTTCGCCACCTTCGGCTTGTAGACGTCCCTCGCGTGCGTGACGTTGACCGCGTTGACCACTTCCCACTTCCTGGTCACGGATGAAATACGATTGCCCCGTCAGCATCCGGCTCACGAACACGTCCCCGTACTCCTTGTGGCCGTCGAGCACGAAATCGGCTCGGTCGTTGTTGAAGTCGAGCGCTCCCCCCCAAAGCCAATGGCCGTGACGCCTAGGGGTGGGCTCAACAGGGCTCGAATCCGAGCTGCTTTCCTCAATACGGGTCATTACTTAACAGGAGGTAAACTTACGTAGGCGAACAATCAAGCGCTAAGTTAACACTTTGTAATATTTCTATGCTCCTTGTCGGCTAAATCGGCGGGCGATCATCCCGGCCGGTTACCCCGCGTTCGCG
>JAFDFW010000098.1 GCA_019309605.1 Deltaproteobacteria bacterium
CAAGCTCACGCCTTCGAACGGCTTCTGCGTTGCGCCATCGACCGATTCGGGAAACGGCAGCCCCGCGGCGTCCATGACGGTCGGAGCAATGTCGGTCACGTGATGCCACTGCGAACGCACCTCGCCTTTCGCCTCCATCCCCTCCGGCCAGTGAATGACCATGGGGTTGCGGGTGCCGCCGTAATGTGAGGCGACTTGCTTCGCCCACTGGAACGGCGTGTTGCCAGCCACAGCCCAGCCAGCATGGAAGTGGTTGTACGCCATCGGCCCGCCGAATTCGTCGAGGTGCTCGAGCTGATCCTCGACACTGTCGTCCAACCCGTTCAGCACGACCATCTCGTTGAACGTCCCGGCCAGCCCGCCTTCGGCACTCGAGCCGTTGTCTCCAAAAACGTAGATGAAGAGGGTGTTGTCCCCCTCACCCAAGTCCTCGATGGCCTGGAACAGCCGGCCAACCTCGTGGTCCGTGTGCTCGGCAAACGCCGCGAACACCTCCATCTGATGCGCGTAGAGCCGCTTCTCGTCTTTCGACAGGCTGTCCCAATCGGGAATGTCGGCTGGCTTGGGCGCAAGCTTCGTTCCCGGTGGCACCACACCGACCTCAATCTGCCGGGCTAGTGTCTCCTCGCGGTACTTGTCCCACCCGGCGTCAAACTTGCCCTTGTATTTCGCGATCCATTCTTTGGGGACGTGGTGAGGCGCATGCGTCGCGCCCGTCGCGAAGTATGCGAAGAACGGCTTGTCGGGCGTGAGCGATTGCTGGAACCGGATCCAGTTGATCGCCTGATCGGTCATGTCCGTGGTGAAGTGGTAGTCGGGGTCGTTCGGTGGCTCTATCTTGGTGGTGCCCTCATAGATCAGTGGCGCCCATTGGTTCGCCTCACCGCCGATGAAGCCGTAGAATTTATCGAAGCCGGAGTGCGTAGGCCAACGATCGAAGGGGCCCGACACACTCACCTCCCACGGAGGCGTCTCGTGGTACTTGCCGAACGCCGCGGTGCTGTAACCGTTGAGCCGCAGCATCTCGGCAAGCGGTGCGACGGTCCCAGGGCGCATCCCATTGTTGCCAGGGAATCCGGTTGCGACCTCCTGCACCGAACCGGTGTTGGCCGAGTGGTGGTTGCGGCCCGTCAACAGCGCCATGCGTGTGGGAGAGCACAACGCCGTCGTGTGGAACTGGTTGTAGCGAAGGCCCAGTCCCGAAGCCAATGTCGTCGATCAAGACGATGACGACGTTGGGCGCCCCTTCTGGCGCCTTGACCTCGAACGGCGGCGGCGCCTTGGCGTTGCGCGCGTCCAACTCCGTCGCCGGCGGATACGTGGGTTGAGGAATCGGCAGAACCGTACGGTCGAGCTCTCCGGGTGACGAGGCAGGTTTGGCCACATCCTGTTTGGGCGTCTCCGCCTCCGCAGGTGCCGAGTCGGTTTCACCAGTGCGGCAGGAGACGATGAGTCCCAACATCAAGATGAGGGCGGTGGCCTTGGTCATGAATGCTCCTTTAGTTCTCGAACTGTCGAGTGCTTGGGGCGCGCACGATACTACAGTTCGACCTCGCAGAAACACGACGAAAACAACAGGTCGCACGGCCTCATCGACTTTGATACAGCCTCGTCAGGACACGCATACACTTCGCCCTGACGAACGCTGGTATCGACTCCGCCGCTCGTGATTACGCAGTAGGGGGGAACTCGCGGGCGTAGTCGCGTTGGTCTGGGAACGGGCGGCCCTCGAGGATCATCCACGACGCACTGGCCGTAGCGACGGTCTTTCCGTTCGGACTCTTAACCTCGGCGTTGGTGACAGAGAAGGTGCGCCCCTTATGAACGACGCGACCCCGGGAGATCATCTTGCCTCGGTCCGGGGGAGCCGGTCGAACGAAGTTCACGGTCAAGTCCAAGGTGGCGTACGTGGTCCCCTTGGGCAGCGTTGTGTGGAGTGCCATCGCCATGGAATCGTGCGCGATGTTTGCAATTACGCCCCCGTAGACCATGCGGCCCGGGTTGCAGAGCCATTCGCTATTTTCGATCGACATCGCGATGGCGCCCTCGTCTACCTCGACCATCTCGTACCCGAACAAAACGCCGATGGGCGCAGACGCTCAGCGGAACGTTGGCCCCCTGCGCCGGGCGTAAATAGGGATCGGGAGTGTCGTACGTGGGTGCTTCGATTGCGTTGGCGACAAACGGCTCAGTCTCGAACGGCTTGATGTGCTGAATGAAACACCGGCTGGTGCCGTGGGCGATCAGACGACCCTCGCCATCTTGGGCATAGCGAATTCAAAGGCCCTGTCTGCGCTGTGAGTCACGCGACATAATAGTCTAGTACCGCGTAATTCGGACTTCCGAATGGGCCCAATGGGCTAAGAGAGGATCGGAGACGACCCTTCCATGGCGCTGAAGCGCAGTCTGGCCGTTGTTGTGCCAGGGGTTGCCATGGTCGACGCAGGTGGAGGCATATTGATCAAGAGGCGTGTCGACAAGAAGGAGCGCGATAGGCCGACTCAACTTCGGGTGACGCTCACGTCCATCTTGGTTGTGAGGCGTTTCTGAATCCCTCGGCGCCGAACCGGATCAACTGCCCCCTCTCTACTCAAAACGTGCCTGCCATCGTAATCCCCGTGAGACCAGGGTAGAGGGCTACTTGCGCGTCAGCCGGCGCCGCCGATCGCCGCCTCGAGGAGCTGGACCCGGAAGAAGAGGTGCCAGGTCGGCGCGAGCGTGCAGGCCGCGAGGAGGAGCCACGCCGAGCGGCGGTCGAGGGTCCTCAGGCGCTTCCGGAGATCGGCGAACACGGTCCCGTCCTCCCTAGCGCAGGGGCCCCGGCGCCGCGCCCGCCGCGAGCGCGCGCCGGTGCGCCCGGGCGAGCAGGGGGAGCAGCGGCAAGAAGACGACGTCCGAGGCCAGGATGTAGAGCAAGGCCCAGACCGGGGCCCCGGCGAACGAGGTCGCGATGAGGACGATCATCTGGGTGCCGCCGGCGAAGAACGACAGCGTCTTGATGTACGGCTTGAGCGCCGCGCGGTAGCCCGGGACGGGGGGGGCGGGCGGCGGCGGGGCCGGGCGGGGGCTGTGCGGCGAGAGGCGGAGCACGACGGGGACGACGGCCTTCTCCAGCCAGTAGCCGCGGCGGCCGCGGAGCGCCTCGTACTCCTCGCGCACGCGCTCGAGGTTGGGGTACGAGGGCTCGCTGAACCCCAGGGCGCACCGCCGGTAGATCTCGACCCAGTGGTTGCGCGCGTGCACCTGGGCGGCGAGGGACGCGCCGGCAAGGATGCACAGCCCCCAGATGTGCGCGACCGGCGGGGCCGCGAAGGGGTAGGGGAGCGGCCCCCACGAATCGGCGCGCGTCATCCCGACCGCGATGCCGAGAAAGGAGAGCACGACCTTCGCGGGGTCGCAGATCACCTCGAAGACCTTGCCGGTCTCCGTCTTCTCGGGGCGCGTGCGGGCGAGCTCGCCGTCGATTCCGTCGATGAGGACCGAGAGGAAGAGGAAGGCGCCGCCTACGGCGATGCCGGTGCGGGTGAACGTCGCGTAGCCGGCGAACGCGAGTACGCCGCAGAGGATCGTCGAGGCCGACAGCTGGTTCGGCCGCACCCGCGTCGGGACCAGGAGGCGAACGAGCGGCGGGTGCATCGGCCCGAAGATGAGCCGGTCGATGATGGCGTACAGCTCCCAGTCGCGCCATGACTCGGCCACGAACGCCGCGGCGCGAGCGAGGGCGCCGCGAGGAGCCTGCGGCTCACTCATGCCGGGCTCCCCCGGCTGGCGCGCGATTTTCCCATGCTCCTCCAGATCGATCCGATGCCGTCGTGCTCCTCGCGCCGGGCATGCCGGCCGTGCGCCGATCCCGCCCCGAAGTGCTTGTTTCGCGGCGGAGTCTCGCGGCGTCGGGGGTCGAAGTCAAGGACCGGCGGCGCTCCCCGCGGCCTGTTGCGTCATCGGCGCCGGCAAGGCCGGCCGATGAAGCCGCTCGCTCCCGTGACGAAGACCGTCGACATGGGCGGGCCGTATGGTAAGAGAACGCGTGCCCTCGCCGATACCCTTCCTGCCGGACGAAACCGAGCAGGTATTGCGGCCCGCCCGCCTTGCCGTCTACATGACGGTCGCGACCCTGTGTGCGGTCGCCTACTGGTATCTGGGGACGCCGGGGCCGCAGCTGGCGGCGGATTACGAGCGCGGCTTCGATGCCGCGGTCGGTCACATGGCGTGGGCCGTGGTGTTCTATCTGATGGTCCCGCTGCTCGCGTTGGTCTTCGCCCGCGACTCGGTGTCCGAGGCCGGGCTTCGCGTCGGGGACGCGGCTTACGGGATCAAGACGATCGCCGTCGTGACCGTGATCATCGTTCCCATCTTGTTCTTGAGCGCGAACGACCCGCTCATCCAAGGCACCTACCCGTGGCCGGGCGCGTGGCCAGGCCAGTCGCCGGCCAACCTGGCGCAGTGGCTGGCGATCTACTTCCCGTACTTCGTCGCCTTCGAGTTCTTCTTTCGCGGCTTTCTCATCCAGGCCATTCGGCCCCACTGGGGGGTCGGCGCGGCGATCTGGGTGCAGGCCTTCGCGGCCACCGCCGTGCACTTCGGCAAGCCCCTGCCCGAGACCCTGGCCGTCCTGCCGGGGAGCTTGCTGCTCGGGTTGATGGCCGTTCGCGCGCGCTCGATCGTGTGGCCGGCCTTGATCCACTTCGTGGTCGGGGCCAGCACCGACGTCTTCTCCCTGTACCACCAGGGTCAGCTGTTCCCATGAAGGCTCTGGTCACCGGCGGCCACGGATTCATCGGCAGCCACATCGTCGATCGTCTGCTCGACGAGGGCATCGAGGTTCGCGTGCTCGTCTCCCCGTGGGGCAAGCTCGACAACCTCGGCGACGTGGACGCACGCGAGGGTCTCGAGGTGGTCCGCGCCGACATCACCAAGCCCGAGACGCTGGCCGGGACTTGCGAGGGCTGCCACCTCGTCTACCACTCCGCCGCTCGGGTGGCCGACTGGGGCCGGTGGAAGGCGTTCGAGATCGCCAACGTCGAGGGCACCAAGAACGTGCTCGAACAAGCCAAGCGCGCCGGCGTCGGGCGCTGGGTGCAGGTCTCGAGCGTGGCCGTGCACGAGTACTCGGGCTTTCGGGACGCCGACCCTCGGACCACGCCACGCGGCGGAAAGATCGTCAACTACGCGCGCAGCAAGGTGATGGCCGAGGACCTCGTGACCCAAAGCGGGCTCGAGTACGTGTTGGTGCGACCGGGCCTTTGGCCCTTCGGCCCTCGCGACCCGAACTTCCCCCGCATCCTGGGCCCGCTTCAGGCCGGCAAGTTCCCGATGGTGCGCAACGGTCGGGCCGTGATCAACATGGCCTACGTCGAGAACCTCGCCGTCGGCTTTCACCTCGCGGGCACCGTCCCCGCCGCCGCGGGCAAGACCTATGTGATCGCAGACGAAGGCGCGCCCACCTGGCGTGAGGTCTTCGACTACCTGGCCGAGCTCGTCGAGGCACCTACGCCGGGCCCCAGCCTTCCTTGCTGGCTCTCGAAGATGGCCGGGTGGACCGTCGACTGGACGTGGAGCTTGTTCGCGCCCAACCGCGAGCCGCCCCTGAGCGGGTACGCGGGCGAGCTGATGTGCAACGACATCCACTTCTCGACGGCGGCAGCCGTCGAAGAGCTGGGCTATCGGCCGCTCGTCGACTGGCGGGAGGGGATGCGCCGCACCGTCGCAGCCATGGGCAAAGGACCGAAGGCCGCGTGAGTGTCGACTACGGCTTTGGCGACTGGGTGGCCAAGCACAAGAAGTCCTGGCGCTGGCAGCTCGCGCACCCGTGGACGATCAACCTCGGACAGCCGCTGATCAACGCGTTCCCGCGCACGACCCAGTGGTTCAACCGCCGCACCTTCCGCGAGTTCGCCCGCGTGGCGGCGGAGCGCATCAACGAAGAGCGTCCCAAGCTCGTGGTCGGCAACCATCCTTTCATGGTCACCGCCCTGACGATGAGCCGCGAGCAGTTCGGGCTCGAGGTCCCGGTCATCCACTTTCAGACGACGACCCTCGACGTGACCTCGCTGTGGGCCGAGCCCAAGGCCGAGCGCTACCTCGTCGCTTCGCCCGTCGTGCGCGACGAGCTGGCCGGGATGGGCGTCGATCCGGAGAAGGTCGATATCGTCGGCTACCCGGTCAAGCAGGCGTTTTTGCGCGACATGAGCAAGGCCGAGGCGCGCGAGGCTTTGGGCCTTTCGGACACCTTCACCTGCCTGGTCATGTCGGGCGGTGAGGGGGTCGGCGGGCAGATAGCAACTACAACCGCCCTTTGAGGTTCACGTCCCACGCGACATAACACCTAGTACCGCGCAATTCGGCGCTCATCTTGAGCCCAATGGCTAAGAGGCTCGTCGGTAGATCCACCTTCCCGAGGAGATGCCCCTGGCAAGCCACTTCACGCTGTCGCGAACGCATTCGGAAGCAGACCAAGGTTCTGCGCGCAGTGACGCAGGGTCTCTCGCAAGACATTCCTCGAAGAATGCTTCGACCTTCGTGGCACGACTATCCCACGTGAGTCCGGCAGCCAGTTCCTGGCACGCGCGCCCCAGCCGTTCCAGTCGGGCCGCGTCTCCGAGCAGAAGTCGGAGCTGTCGCTCCGCCTCCGCCCCGTTATCGGGGGGGACCAGCCACGCATTGTGGTCGTGCTCGAGAATTTCGGCCGTGTCGGGACTCGATGCAGCAAACACGGGGCGGCCCGCGGCCAGATAAAGGAAGAGCTTCAGCGGTAGCACGGTGTTGCCCACCTGTTCGAGGGGAACGGAGCTTGGTGGAATCGTCAGAACGTCGGAAGCGTAGAGATACGGCGCAATCGAGGAGGCGGTCTGCCACGGAACCACACGAACGTTGTCCCGCCTCTCAGCCTCGATCTCGATGGAGCCCCGCCCGGTCGACCCTACGAGTAAGAAAAGCACCTCCGGCATTCGATCCGCGAGATGAAGAAGCACGTCGAGGCCCTTCCTCTCGTTGATCCTACCAGCATAGGTGATGATCTGTTTGTCTCGCGGAAGAGCGAGGATCCTCCTCGCTTCGGCCTTCGAAAGCACCGGCTCCATGCGTTTCGGGTCGAACCCATTGTGCACGACACGAAGCTTCGCTCTCGGCACGCCGAGGCGTCGGTACGATTCGTACGAATAGCGCGAGTGCACGGTCAAGCCTAGAAACCTAGGATGGTTCATGAATCGGCGAAAGATCGGTTGAAGTGGCGGAAATTGATCGCCCCATGGACGGTAGTGGTCCATCAACACCGACTGCCCCGCTCGAAGTGCGTGCATGACGACGACGGGATGCCGTGTGTAGATGAAGTCTGCCTTGACAAAAAGAGGGTGCTCCGAAAAGTGCCGCGCGTGGTGGATGTGTTGTACGACAATGTTGCGGGTATTGCTGGGCATCGGCGTGACCTTCAGCGGGGCCTCGATGCCGTAGTAGTGGAGCACATCGCGCTCGAAGCTCGACGACACACTCGGTGGCGCTGGAACCGAGAGCGTGACTTGGTGCCCGCGCTTTGCGAGAGCACCTGCGGTGTTTAGCACCACCTCCGCGTCGGCCTGGCTCGAAGGCAGGAGATTCTCATAACTGAAGAGAATGCATCGCGGCACGGCAGCGGATTTATCGCGCTCGGAAGCCACGGGCCTAGGGGCGCTCCGTGATCCGCCTGCGCAGCAAGATTATCACGGCGGGCATGGTCAGCACTGCCGCAAGCAGACAGGTCACTTCACTTATGGCCATTGCCAGGCCAAACGAATTCATCGCCTGGTTGGCACTGACGTAGAGGGAGGTGTAACCGACAATAGTGGTCATCGAGCACAAGATCACAGCGCCACCTGAACGACGCACCGCTGAAAGAATCGGATTGGAACTGCCAGCTCGTTGCTCGAGGCGGTAACGCCGCATGACGTTGATCGAGTAGTCGACACCATTTCCGAATGTTATCGGAAAAGCGACGAAGCAGATAGCAACTACAACCGCCCTTTGAGGTTCACGTCCCACGCGACATAACAAGCTAGTACCGCGCAATTCGGCGCTCACCGTCATCCCGATGGGCTAATAGAGCGCGAGGGAGATGTGGTGATGTTTCCCTACGGCGATGCGCACGTCATGGGGCTGAGGTTCAGGAACCCGTGCACCGAGCCTAGCGTCTCGCGAGATACGCTCCGAGATTGTCCAGGGCCGAAGCCCACATCCTGTCCAGGCCCCTCCGAAGAAACGGAGCCGACACTTTGAGAAGCAAGCGACGGTCGGTCGCGAGAACCCAGCGAACCTTGGTTCCATCGCCGGCATCTTCGAGGAGGGTAGACTCCACCTGCGCGTTTGCGATGGGCAGGGTGGAGCGGTCGATCCGGTACACCCACTCGGACGGCTCGTTCCAGACAAGCATCGTTTCCTCGTAGCGCGCGCTCCCCATGTCGGCGATTCGCCGCGAGCCCACCCCGTACGGCGGCTCTCCGAGATAGCTCGCCGAACGAACGCCTGGAAACCAGCTCGCCCACGTCGTGGGATCGGAGATGGCGGCCCACACCTGCGCGCGAGGGGCGCGAACCATGCCCTCCATCACGGAGGTCTTTTCGGCGGCGTCCATGAAGCCCATATCGACTTCCCGTAGGTCGTACCAACGCATGGGCGGAAGGTAACACGCCGCCCCAGAGCTCCGGACTGACGACGCTCAGCCTCGAACCGGAAGCCGTCGTTCGGAGTGGCGGACGGCGGCGGCGCGGTGGCGGCCGCCACCCTTGCTCCGCGCTCGTCAGTGGTCGCCCGATGGCCCCCGCCGCGAATACGCACGAACTCGGATCTCTTTTAGAGCGCTCGCCCTGGGTCAAGACCCAAGAGCTCGCCAGCTCACGCAACCGCGGCAGCGAGGGACTCGGCGGAAGGCATCTCTGCGCCTACTGTGTTCCCCGTGAC
>JAFDFW010000664.1 GCA_019309605.1 Deltaproteobacteria bacterium
CCGGGTGGGCCGCAGCAATGCGGCAAAACGGGCCATTAGCTCAAGTGGTAGAGCAGTGGATTCTTAATCCATTGGCTCCTGGTTCGAGTCCAGGATGGCCCACCAGAAACAGCATCTCGCCTCCGATCCGCCGTACGCTGGCGGCTCGCTGTCTGCGGTGCTTGCGCACGCCCCAATGCCGAGTGGCGAGGAGCAACCCGACCGTGGTTGGCGGTAATGAATTCGTGGGGTCGCTTCGCCCAGTGATTCTCATGCTGGCGCCCGCCGGCTCCCTTTCCACTGATGCAACACAGGCCATTGCGGCACTGGTTTTGAAGGACCGCGGATCGATGTCAGCTTGACGTGTGGGGCCTCCGATCTGTACATACCACCGAGAGATTGACGACTAGTGGGTGGCACTGAAGATAGCGCATTGCGCGAACGCGTCTCCGGCCGTGCGGTGGTGATCACCGGCGCCTCGAGCGGGATCGGCGAGGCCCTGGC
The DNA here is from genome assembly GCA_019309605.1 of Deltaproteobacteria bacterium. GTDB lineage: Bacteria > Myxococcota_A > Polyangia > Polyangiales > Houyiibacteriaceae > SG8-38. The sequence continues at coordinate 484 of JAFDFW010000664.1, forward strand.
CAACCGATTGGGCGACGCGGGCGCCAAGGTTCTGTTGGTTGCCCGGTCCGCCGACAAGCTCGAGGCACTGAGGCAAGGCATCGAGGCCCGTGGCGGCGAAGCCTTCGTCTATCCCGGCGACCTGTCGAATGCCGAGGACACCCAGCGTCTCATCTCGAGGGTTCTTTCCGATCACGGTCAGGTCGACGTCCTGGTCAACAACGCGGGCATGTCGATCCGCCGAAGTGTTGAAAAGTCATACGACCGCGTTCACGACTTCGAGCGGACTCTCTCACTCAACTTCCTCGGCGCCCTGCGTCTCATCATGGGTTTTCTTCCGGGAATGCGCGCCCAAAAGCAAGGGCATATCCTCAACGTGTCGACCATTGGCGTTCAAGTACACGCACCGCGCTACGGGGCGTACATCGCTAGCAAGGCGGCGCTCGACGCGTTCAGTAGAGTGCTTGGGGTGGAAGCGTTGAAGGACGGGATCAAGGTCACGACGATCTACATGTCGCTCGTCAACACACCGATGATGAAATCAACGACCATCTACGATGCGTTCCCCATGCTGACCCCCGATCAGGCCGCTGATCTGATCGTGAACGGCATCATCCACCAGCCCAAGCGCGTGGCGACTTCATTCGGGAATCTATTTGAGCTCGCGTATGGCGTTGCTCCGAATGCCATCGACCGCGTCCTCAACGTCGCGTATCAGTTGTATCCCGAGTCGGGCGACAAGAAAGACCAGCACGAGCCCGTCACGCGTGACGCCGCGAGGTTACAGCGGGTGTTCAAGGCGGTCACGCGCCGGGCGAGGCGCAAAGGCGCCGGACGAGGGCAGTAGGCTCCCATGCTAGGGCGCCGGGACCGGGCTCCAGGCGTAGATGCCGACTTCTCCGGTGGGGCGCCGGAGTGAGCCATGCACTTTATGGTTGTCCATCCCGTTCGGAAGGCTGCTGTAGAGCTCCCAAACCAACGCATCGTCTTGATCGGCCAAGTACGCGATCCGGGTCCCATCCGGGCTCCATAGGAAGCTCGCGACGAAACCGAACCCGCCGTCCGCCAAGGGGCCGTCTACTTTCTGATTGTCCAAACCGTCCGGGGCGCTGCTATAGAGTTCGTACACGTTGTCGGTGTCTTGGTCCGCCACATAGGCGATGTGTGATCCGTCGGGGCTCCATTTGAAGCTCTGCACTTGCCGGTTGGCCTCGCGTGCCCCGTTGACTCTTCGATTGTCGGTGCCGTCGTGCGCGTTGCTGTAGACCTCACGGACCACTCAGCTCCTGAATTGCGCGGTACTAGTTCTTATGTCGAGTTGCGGTGCACCCAAGACCGCCTTTGTTTCGCCTATCCGCTCGACGATCCGCTCGCGGTGTCACGCTCGGTGTCATGGATGCGCGGTAGGTGTCGTTCTCTGGCGCTCTGTGACACCCAATGTCGAAGCTAACTTCCCGAAACCTTGCGTTTTGCAGGCGAAAGGGAGTCGTAGATGGCTTTTCTTAATCCATTGGCTCCTGGTTCGAGTCCAGGATGGCCCACTAATGATTCCACGTAGTTGAGCGACGTCGCTCGCTTCCTGTTCCGTACCCGAAGCCGTTATTAAGCCGTTATTAAGCCGTTTGAAACGGCTTCGGCCAACTCCGGGATCGCCCTCTAGGTCGTTCTGAGGATCGCACGCAGCCCTGTCCTGGTGGAAAATTCGCTGGCTAAGAGCGGCACTCGCGAAGCCTCAAGATTTCGAACCGACGTTGGCGCACCGGCGGTGGCCGCGTGGCCGAATCGCTGCGCCACAAAGTTGCGCCCAGTGTCGCGATGCGCATATCTGGCCCCATGGAAGACGACAAGGCCAAGACCGCATCCAGGTCCAAATCCAAGAGGTCCACGAACCGGAAACCAGCGACCTCC
>JAFDFW010000665.1 GCA_019309605.1 Deltaproteobacteria bacterium
GGACGCCATCGGGGTGGCGGGTGCGTTGTCGGCAGTCACGATCGAGCTCGTCGCGGACGAACAACTACGCAAGTATCGCGAAGCCGGCGAGTACGGCAAAGGCGGGGCGTTGCGACGAGGGCTCTGGAAGTACTCTCGCCACCCCAACTATTTCGGCGAGGTCCTGTTCTGGCTTTCGATGATTCCGTTCGCCGTGCCCGGTGGCTTCTTGAGCCAGCACCCAGCGCTCGTGTTGATTGGGCCAATCATGATGGCGATTTTCTTCCGATTCAGCTCTTGGTTGATGGATGTTCGTTCTTTGGAGCGTCGTCCCGAGTACCAGAAAGTGGTCGACGAGGTCAGCGCGATGGTCCCGTGGTGGCCGAAGCAAGGGTGACGCAAGCGGGCGACCCCCTCGGCATCCCTAGGATGCCGCCGTGGATGCCAGGCTCAGAGGGCATGGCCACGTTTCAATCGAGGAACCGGTGTGTTAAGTTCCCCGCGGACCTTTTCAGGAGCAACACGTGACCGCCACGAGCCGAATCGTTTATACGACATGCCGCTATTGCGAATCGAACTGTGGGCTCGCTGTCGAGGTCGACGTCGAGGCTAATCGTGTCGTCCGCATCAAGGCAGACAAGGAGAACCCGGGTTCATGGCGGGACGTCTGCAACAAGGGGCTGACGGCCAACGAGGTGGTCGAGCATCCGCAACGGCTTCGCTCGCCGATGAAGCGGGTTGGCCAGCGTTACGTACCCGTGAGCTACGAAGAGGCGGTCGATGGTGTCGCGTCGGAGCTTCGGCGCATCATGGACGAGCACGGGCCGGATGCCATTGCGTCGTATATTGGTAACCCCATCGGCTTTGGGTCAGATGTCGTCTTCTCACTGGGTCTCATCGATGGAATCGGGACTCGAAACCGCTACAGCGCCTCTTCGCTCGATCAAAACAACCAGCACGTGGTTACCGAGGCGCTCTTCGGGTACACGTTTGTCCCCTTCTGCCCGGACGTCGATGGCTGTGACTACCTCTTACTCGTCGGTGGGAACCCGGCGACGAGTAAGTTCGGCTGGCTCGGCAGCGCGACGGACGGATGGAGCCGCATGCTCGCGCGTCAGAAGGAAGGCGCGACGATCGTCGTCGTCGATCCGCGTCGCACGCGAAGCGCGGAGCAAGCCGACCGCCACCTGATGATCGAGCCCGGGACCGATTGGGCGTTCCTGCTCGGTCTCCTCGCCGTTGTCTTTCGAGAGGGTCTCGAAGACGCGTCGGCCATGGCGGAGTTGCCCGCCGATCATGTTGCACGGCTCCGTGCCCTCGTTGGCGCCGTCGATCTCCATGCACTGTCGGCCCGCACCGGAATTCCGGCCTCTGCGGTGGAGGAACTGGCACGTGGATATGCCGGGGCCCGAGGAGCGATGTGTTTGACGATGACGGGCGTCAGCCAGAACGACACGGGCACCCTCGGGCAGTGGCTTTCAATGGTGCTGGACATCGTCACGGGACACTTCGATCGCCCAGGTGGCCGCCGATGGGATTCCGGCTTCGTGAACATGACCGACTTCGCGTCGCGCAGCCTCGCTGCAGACGGGGTCAGTCGGGTACGCGGGCAGCGGACCGTGATGGGATGCCGAAGCGCGTGCGAGCTCCCTGACGAAATCGACACCCCTGGAAAGGGGCAGATTCGCGCGCTGATCCTTCAGGCCGGTAATCCCGTCGTCGCCGGGCCCAACGGCGCTGCGCTCGACCGCTCGCTGGCGTCACTCGAGTGTCTAGTCGCCATCGATCTGGTGCAACGTGAAAGCCATCGGCACGCCCACTGGCTCATTCCGGCGCCGCATTGGCTCGAACGGAGCGAGCTTCCTTTTAACCTCGCCAACGCGCAGGACCAATCGTTCCTTCAGTACGCTAACCGCGCCATCGAGCCGCCACCGGGCACTCGGCCCGAGTGGGAGTTCTGCACCGATGTAGCCTTGGCGATGGGCGTGCCGTTGCTTGGCCGGCGCGGCTTCAATACGGCCATCCGCACGAGCCGCTGGCTTGCGAAGGCGCTTGGCCGGCCTGGGATGGCGATCACCCCGGCGCTTCTCGAGCGCATCTCGGTGGCCGTGACGAAGCGAGCCTCGTACAAGTCGATCAAGGAGGCACCGCACGGTGTCGCCCATGACCAAAAGCGCTTCGGCCAGTTGGCGGAGTTTCGCAAAGGCGCCCCGATCCTCATCGCTCCCTTGGAGTTTTGCGACGCGATCGAGCAGAAGCTCGCCGAGTCGCCGAAGGCGAGTGAAGCGTTCCCGTTCGTGATGACCGGCCAGCGAAGCCTTCATCTGATGAACTCCTGGCTGACGGAGCTTCCCAACGTCCAGAAGCGCGAGCAGGAGAACCGCTGCGAGA
>JAFDFW010000099.1 GCA_019309605.1 Deltaproteobacteria bacterium
CCATGCTGTGCCGGATGAATCGGGGATGCTCGACGTGGGTGCGATCGCTTTCAAGGTGCCCGGCGACCTCCAGCTAAAGCAGCCCAAGTCGTCCATGCGCCGCGCGCAGATGAGTGCCCCGGGTGCAGCCGGCCCCGCCGAGCTCGTCGTCTACTTCTTTGGCCCGCAGGGAGCAGGAACGACGAAAGACAACATCGATCGCTGGGTGGGACAGTTCAGCAACGCCGATGGCTCCCCTGTGTCCGACGCGAAGCAAAGCACGAGCAAGGTTTCTGGCTTCGACGTCACGAGGGTGGAAGTCTCGGGCCAGTTCGAGAGTGGAATGGCCCCTGCGGGCCAGCCGGAAGCCCCTCAGGGCGGTCAGCGCATGATCGCGGCGATCGTCGAAACCAGCGGCGGCCCGTACTACATCAAGTTTATCGGACCGAACAAGACTGTTACAGATCACGCAGCGAGCTTTGATGCCGTGATTGATTCGATCGTCGCGTCTCCGTAGCCACCACGCATGGGAAGACCCGGGCGAAAGCGAAGCGCGATACGGCCTACCGACGGCCGTCGGCGCTCCGCCTTCGTGCAGGCTCTCGCGTTCTCGCATTCGACCTCGGTGTCGCCGATCTGGCGCCGAATCATGACCGTCTCCGCGTGTCTCGTGTTGTGGGTGTTGCTAACAGCGCTTGCTCCGTTATGGATCCCGGTCGCATTCCTGGTCGGTGTCGTTCGTCGATGCTCGTTCGTGGTCTTGCGGCTCTTGATGTTCTTCTGGGTCTATCTCGCGATCGAGCTCATGGGCCTGGTTGCCGCCACCGGCATCTACCTGATCACGCCTCGCAATATCGAGCGCCGGCACGGTCTCTTTTTCAGCCTAGAATGCTGGTGGGGCGGCTCTCTCTTCGACTGGCTGTCCCGGTTTCTTTCCCTCTCGACGTCCATCGAAGGCGACGAGCAGATCCTCCCGGGCCCGGTCCTGGTGTTCATGCGTCACGCGAGCCTCATCGACACGGCCCTCCCCGTCGCCTTCATTTCTAGAGCAAAAGGCTTGCGGCTCCGGTACGTATTCAAGCGCGAACTGCTCGTCGACCCGTGCATCGACGTGGCAGGCCATGCGTCGCCCAACTATTTCATCGACCGAGGCGGTAGCGCCCAGGCAGAGTTGGCTGGCGTGCGGAAGCTCGCGGATCACCTCGGCGACGAAGGTGTGCTGCTCTACCCAGAAGGGACCCGCTTCACCGAACGCAAGAAGCGAATCGCGCTCAAGAGGCTCGCCAAGACCCACCCGGAGCTGGTGACCATGGCCGAATCGTTCAAACACAGCCTGCCCCCGAAGGCCGGCGGCGCACTCACTCTGCTCGACGCCGCCCCGCAGGCCGACGTTCTCATCGTCGCGCACAGGGGTCTCGAAGGCCTCGCCGAGGTCGCGGACCTGTTGAGCGGTGCGGTCGTCGGCCAAAGGGTCGAAATCCGCATCTGGCGCATCAACGCCGCCGACATCCCACAAGGGGAAGCGCGGCGGCGTTGGTTGTTCGATTGGTGGAAACGCGTCGACGACTTCGTCTACGCCGCCGGTTGACGCCTTCGTCGCCGGCGCCGGCGTTGCTCACCCGGCCTCTGATTGCTCGCTGGCCTCCCAGAGTTCTGGGGCCGTGGCCGACTTTCGTGATTCTGCTCGGCAGGATCCCGGGGAGGAAGGTCCACCGGCACCTCTTCGGGCCTGAATTTGATCAGCCTCTCGACCGCCCGTAGCCGGCCGCGTTCCGAGGGATCTACCAACGACCAGGCAGCCCCCGTAGCTCCCGCGCGGGCCGTTCGGCCGATGCGGTGCACGTAGCTCTCCGGTTCGTGGGGCAGTTCGTAGTTGAACACATGGGAAACCGCATCGATGTCGATGCCGCGCGCCGCAATGTCGGTCGCGACGAGCACCCAGGCGTCCCCGTTCTTGAAGTTTTGGAGCGCCCGCTGACGGGCGTTCTGTGACTTGTTGCCGTGAATGGCCTCGGCGCCAATACCTGCGTTCTCGAGCTTGCGGGCCACTTTGTTGGCGCCGTGTTTGGTGCGTGTGAAGACGATGGCTCTTGAAACCTCGTCGTCACGCAACAGGTGCTCGAGCATGCGCTGCTTGTCGCCATTGTCGACCATGACGACCCGCTGGTCGATTTCCTTCACGGTCAGCTGTTTCGGCGAAACATCCACGCGAACCGGGTCTTTGAGCAGCTCGCGAGCGAGCGCCGCAACCTCTTTCGGCATGGTGGCGGAGAACAAGAGCGACTGACGGGTCTTGGGCGTCAGCGCAACGATGCGCTTCACGTCCCGGACGAATCCCATGTCGAGCAGCCGGTCAGCTTCATCGAGCACGAGCACGGACACTTCCGAAAGATCGACGTGTCGTTGACCCGCCAAATCCAGCAGGCGGCCGGGGGTCGCAACGAGTACGTCGACGCCCTGGGCCAAGCCCCTGATCTGAGGGTTCTGACTGACACCGCCAATGATAAAAGCGTGACGAAGTTTGGTGTATCGGCCGAGGCTCGTCAGCTCCTCGTGAATCTGCAGCGCCAACTCACGCGTTGGCGCGAGTATGAGCGCACGCGGTCGGCGGGGCTTGGGAGGCGAGTTCTCGTCGTCCAAGCGTTGCAGCAAAGGCAATGCGAACGCGGCGGTCTTGCCGGTTCCTGTCTGGGCAACGCCCAGCAGGTCCTTCCCCTGCAACAGCTGGGGGATGGCCTGAGATTGGATAGGGGTGGGCTGTGTGTAGCCCTTATCCCCCAGGGCGCGGCGGAATGTTCCGCCGACCCCGAGGGATTCAAAGGGGTCGCTCACTCGCGTCTTACCAACGGTTGTCGCGACGGTCGTTTTTGGGTCGCTCGTTGGCGGAGTCGACGCGGATGGTGCGACCATCAAGCGTGGAGCCGTTGAGCTCCTCGACCGCACGGCCGGCGCTTGCCTCGTCGTCGAACGTCACGAAGCCGAAGCCCCGTGAGCGACCGGTTTCCCGATCGGTGATTACCTTGGCCTCGGCGACAGCGCCGCAAGCCTCAAAAGCCTGCTGGAGCTCGCTGTCGGTTGTGTTCCAGCTCAGGCCACCTACGAATAGTTTCTTGCTCATCTGTTTCTCTCTTCTCTATGTGCAAAGCATCACGGTGGGAGTTGTCCCAATCGTCTGCTTCGCTTCTACTTGCCGATGTCTTCTACGAACCCTTGGAACCGATGTTTCGTTTCACGGTGCGGGTCTGATAGGAACAGGCGGCAGCGTGCTGGCAACCCACGGTGGGCTACCGCGCCCTGGATGGGCGATTTCGGCAAGGTAGCAGTTGGGCTGGGGTTGTCCAGAAGCGGGCTCGGGCGGCCTCATCGGTGCCGTTTGCCACGCTTTCGCGAGGGGCGGGGTTCGACCCCGAAGTAACGATCCTGAGCAATTCCATGCTCTTGCAGGATTTGCCCGCTGGCGCGGCGGGCGGCGCCGAGGGTCAGCACCGAGCCGTCTCCCGTCACGATCCGGAGCCACTTGCCCTGGGCATCATCAATTACGACGGGTCCCCCGCTGTTGCCCTCGTTGATCGCCGCATCGATCTGCACCGACAGCAAACCGCGATTGGATTGTATGTACGTGTCGACTTCGATGCGAGATACGATGCCCTCGGTTTGCCAGGGCGCCTTGAGGTCCGGGACGTCACTGACGACATCGAGGTTGACCACGCTCGGGGCGATCGAAGTCTCTTGCGCGTCGCTGCTCGTCGGCCACGCGCTCGCACCCGCGATGGCCAGCGCAATGAAGAGCGCACGCGTATGGGTGTTCATGGCGCCGGATTCTCGGCGCCGAGCTCGACCGCAGTCAAGCTCAGTGTGACCCGAAAGCCGCGGCGAAGATGATCGGTTGCATCTCGCTGGCTTGGGCGCGCTCGCCCGTGCCCACATCAGAGCTCAACCCGACGACTACCAGTAACAAAAGCAGAAGCACGTACCGCATACCCACCCCCTTTGTGGCGCCTGCACAGCTCGACCTATGAGCAGGATGATCTCACTTTCCCGAGGCTGCGTAAAGGAAGGGGCGGACCCCCTGAATTGCAGGGTCGAGTCGTGGTAGGAGGAGGGAATGAGAATCGACAAGTTCGAGGCGGAGACCGACTGGGCCAAACTCGCGGCCGCTGCGCAGCAGGCTGAAGCGTACGGATTCGATGGTCTTGCGATTCCCGAGATCGTCGGAGACCCGATGATTCATGCGGCCATGGCCGTGAACGCGACGGAGCGGATTCAGGCACGGACGGCGATCGCGGTTGCGTTCCCGCGAAGCCCGATGGTGCTGGCGAGCCAAGCCTGGTCGATCCAAGTCAACTCCGGTGGGCGGTTTGCCCTGGGCTTGGGCACGCAGGTCAAAGGGCACAACGAACGGCGGTTCAGCACGCCTTGGAAGGCGCCGCGAAGCAGGATGGTCGAGTACGTCAAAGCGCTTCGCGCGATTTGGCGCTGTTGGGAGCTCGGGGAGCGCTTGGACTACCAGGGTGACTACTACCAGTTCACGCTGATGACGCCGGAGTTCACGCCGCCGAAGTCGAACCTGCCGATGGTGCCGGTGTACCTGGCCGCCGTTCTGCCGAAGATGATCGAGTCGGCAGCAGGCGTGGCGGACGGACTTCGGCTGCACGGCTTCTGCACGAAGAAGTACCTAAATGAAGTGGTGTGGCCTGCGATCGACCGTGGGTTGGAGTCGGCCGGCCGGTCGCGCAGCGAGCTCGACGTGTGCGGGGGCGGCTTCATCATGACGGGCCCCGACGAAGAAACCGTGATGAAGAATCGTGAGTGGGCGCGATACCGCCTGGCGTTCTACGGGTCGACTCCCTCGTATCTGCCGCTCATGTCGCTCCACGGTTGGGACGACCTGGCGCACAAGCTCAACCAGATGTCGCGATCCGGGCAGTGGAAACAGATGGCGGCAGAGATTCCGGACGACATGCTCGACGAGTTCTGCGTCTACGCGCCGTACGATGAACTGCCGAAGGCGATCGAACAACGCTTTGGTGGCATCTCGGACACGGTGGAATTCGCCTTCGAAGATGGCACCGACCCTGATCTCGCCCGAGACATCGTCGAGCGCGTGCATCGACTCGAAAGCCCATTCGAGGCCCCCGCCAACCACTACGCCTAGCGGCTGCTCTTGCTCAACACGAGAAGTGCGGTCTCGGCCGCCAGGTTCGCATCCTCGTCGTCGCCGATGACCCGCCCGTGCGTGTCGTCGTAGTAGCGAGCCTCCTCGACGGTGACTCCCATCTTCTCGCAGAGCTCGAGCATGTCCCGGATGGACGGAAAGCGGCGGTTCGGGGTGTTGTACCACTCGTGGGAGTACGGACCCGGCGCCTTCGGGGCACGTCCTTCTAGGCCGAACATCTCGCGCAGCGTTCGATGGGCAAAATTGGTGAAGCCGACGATGGCGCGGCGGCCGACTCGAAGCGCGTCCTCGAGCAGACGCTCGACATTGGGAACGACTTGCAGGGTGGAAGAGAGCACGACGTAGTCGAATCGGTTGTCGTCGAACTCCGGCAAGCCGACATTCAAATCGTAGTCGATCGCCTCGACGCCGTGCTGCATGGTCGCCGCGATCAACGCTGTGCTGACCTCGACACCGCAGAGCAGCGGGGCGCCTCGCTCCTTTAGGCGCGCCAACAAGTCGCCCTCCCCGCAACCGAGGTCGAGCACGGAGCTGTCCGGAGGAATCAGCTCGAAGATGCGGTCGTCTTCGGCGCTCTTTCGCGGCGACTTTGGCTCGGGTGCGCCAAGCTTCGCTGCGACCAATGGGCCGAAGGCCTCGATGTCGTCAGGTAACAGGAAGCTGTCGTGCCCGCCGTCGGTTTCGACCTCGCAATACGAAACGGGCTCGCCGAGCGTCGTCATGAGCGCGACGAGCTCGCGCGATTGGCTGGGCGGGAAAAGCCAGTCGCTCGAAAACGAGATGACCAGCCAATCACACTCGGCGGAACGGAGCGTATCGAGCCGCTTCTCACGTGTGTCGCCCATGTCGAAGTTGTCCATCGCGAGGGTGACCGTCACGTAGGAATTTGCGTCGAAGCGCCCGACGAACTGCTCACCCTGATACGCGAGGTACGAGCCGACCGAAAACCGCTTCTCGAAATCGGTCACCATGTCGCGCGGCGCGTGGCGGTCGATGTCGAACTTCCGGGTCATCGCGTCCGAGGACAGATAGGTGATGTGGCCGAGCATGCGCGCGAGTGCGAGGCCGGTGTCTGGAAACTCGTGCGTGCCGTAGTACTGCCCGCTGTGGAAGTGCGGGTCGGTCTGGATCGCATTGCGACCCACGACGTCGAACGCGATCGCCTGCGCCGTGATCCGCGCCGAACCAGCAATGACGACGGACGTTTGGACTTGCTCGGGGTAGCGCGTGGCCCAGCACAGTGTCTGGTGCGCCCCGAGAGAACCGCCGAGCACGGCTCGGAGGCGTTGGATGCCGAGCAAGTCGATGAGCCGCTTCTGTACGTCGACCATGTCCTCGACGGTCACCAGGGGGAAATCACTGCCGTACGGGACCCCAGTCACCGGATTGAGAGTGGCGGGACCGGTCGTGCCGCGGCACCCGCCGAGCACGTTCGAGCAGATCACAAATAGACGATCGGTGTCGACTGCCTTGCCCGGACCGACGAGCCCGTCCCACCAGCCAGGCTCGTCGTGCTCATCGTGCCGCGCAAGATGCGAGTCACCCGAAATGGCATGGCAGATGAGCACCGCGTTGCTGCGGTCCTCGTTGAGTGTCCCGTAGGTCTCATACGCGACCTCGACGCCCGGAAGCGTTCCGCCCTTGCGGAGCTTCACCGGCGTCGGGAAGACCGCGCTCTGCGCATGGCGGAGAGGTTTCCCGCTCCGCGCCGAATCAGTGCTTTCGAAGTCCACGACCACGAGAGTCGGTTAGCCTACCCCACAGCGGCGGCAAGTGCTTGATCGATGTCCGCGATGATGTCTTTCACATCCTCGATGCCCACCGAAATGCGCACGTACTCCGGCACCGTCTTGGCATCGCCGATGTTCGCGAGGTGCGAGCAGAGCTTCACCGAGTTGATGAACTTCTTACCCGCTTCCATGCCGCCCTTGATGCCAAAGCCCAGGATGGCGCCCTTCCCGTCCGGGAGGTAGTGGTTGGCCCGTTCGCTGTCCGGATGGGACGCGAGGCCCGGGTAGTTCACCCACTCGACCGCCTCGTGCTGCTCGAGGTGCTCGGCGACCGCCTGGGCGTTCTCGCAGTGACGCGGCATCCGAAGGTGCAAGGTCTCGATCCCCTGCAGGAACAGGAAGGCTGCGAACGGGCTCATTGCCGCGCCGGTGTCGCGGAGCCAGTGCGTGCGTGCCTGAATGAGATAGGAGATGTTGCCCATCGGCGCGAGGGCATCGGCGAGCACGGCGCCGTGGTAGTTCGGTGACGGGGCGCAGAACTCGGGCCATTTGTCCCGGTTCTCGGTCCATTGGAAGTTGCCCGAGTCGACGATGCAGCCACCCACGTGTGTGCCGTGGCCGCCAATGAACTTCGTCGTCGAGTACACGTTGATGTCGACCCCGTGCTCGAACGGACGGAGCAGGCACGGCGTCGTCACGGTGTTGTCGCAAATGACCGGAATGGCCCCGTGCGGAGCGCTGTGCGCCGCGTCCGCAATCGCCTTGAAGTCCGGCACGTCGTTCTTGGGGTTGCCGATCGATTCGATGTACACGAGACGCGTGTTCTCATCGACCAAACCGTGAATCTGCTCGGGATGATTCGGGTCGAAGAATCGAACCTCGACACCGAGGTTCTTGAACGTGTTGTTGAACAGCGTCCATGTCCCGCCGTAGAGGCTCGTCGCGGAAATGAAGTTCTGCCCCGAGTGGCAGAGCGTGAGAATCGCGGCATTGACGGCGGACTGCCCCGACGCGAAGCCAAGCCCCGTCACGCCGCCGTCCATCGCGGCGAGCCGCTTCTCGAGGACATCGACCGTCGGGTTCATGATGCGGGAATAGATGTTCCCGAACTCGGCCAGCCCGAAGAGCGCCGCCGCGTGGTCGGTATCGTTGAACACATACGACGTCGTTGCGTAGATGGGCACGGCGCGCGCGTTGGTTGCTGGGTCGGGTTCCTGGCCGGCGTGCAGTGCGCGCGTACCGAGGCCGTAATTCTCTTCAGTCATGTCGATTCACCTCATTTTAGCTGGGTCGGGTTCCTGGCCGGCGTGCAGTGCGCGCGTACCGAGGCCGTAATTCTCTTCAGTCATGTCGATTCACCTCATTTTAACGAAGGGGACTGTCCCTCATGGCAAAGGGTTAACCCTTCGGAAAAGGGGACTGTCCCCTTTTGGGACGCTGGGGGGGGAGGATAACGGGTTTGTGGCCGATCTCACAAGGCAGATCCTTTCTTGGGGGTCAGGCGTCTTTGGAGGCATGAGCGGACGAAAACTCATGGGCAATGGGCCTCCGGATTTGCCAGAATCTTTGAGGAGGCGGGAACTACAGATGGAAGCAGGCAACCACGATTCACTCGCGGACCAGCTCTTGGAGCTGCACACCCTTCAAGAGGCGCGGATCGCTGCTGAAGAGGAGGCACGGTTCAGGGCGGCTGAAGACGCACGGCGGCGGGCGGAAGCCGCAGGGCAGCAGCGACGCGAGGAAGAGGAAGCGCGCTTGCGTGCCGCGGAGGAAGTCCGCCTGGCTGAAGAGCGCGCGCAGCGTGACGAGGAAGAGCGCCGCGTGCGTGCAGGCAAAGATGCCGAGCTTCGCGTTCAGTTGCAGGAAGGCGCCAAGGCACGCGCTGCCGAGCAGCAACGTATGCTCGAGCACGAGAAGGAGATCGCGGCGATCACGGCGGTCGAAAAGGCCAAAATTCGGGTGCGCCGCATGCTGATCGGCGGACTTGCGTTTGTCGTCATCGGCTCCGCCGCCGGCTATGCCTTCGGCGTGAAGCCTGCGCTCGAGCGAAAGGCGCTCGAAGCGGAAAGTGCGCGGCAGGCCCAGGAGCTCGCGCTCGAAGACAAGAAGCGCGCTGAAGAGGATCTAGTCGACGCCCAGCAACGCGCAGTGGACGCGGAGCAAGACAAAGAAAAATTCGAACAGAAGCTCGAGGCGCGTGAGCAGCGTCTGAAGGAGCGCGAGCAGCGGGTGAAAGATCGCCCGAAGCAGCGCCCGAAGGCCAAGAGCCGGGGCTGCGCACCGGGCGATCCGCTCTGCGGCATCGACGACAGCAAGTTCGACTGACGGAGCAATGCCCGGGAGCGCGCGCGGGGGTGGGGGCGGGTGTCAACGAG
>JAFDFW010000666.1 GCA_019309605.1 Deltaproteobacteria bacterium
CGTGTTCACCTGGCACTGCCGCCAATCTTCCAGCAGAAGCTTGATGCCGAAGTATCCGAAGATGAGGGGGAAGAGGAAGTACTGGTATTGCGTCCAGACGAGGGCCAGCAGGGTATCGGCTAGTCCGCCAGGCATGTTTTCGAAACCGGCGAACACCTCGGAGAAAGAAAAGATGAACGTGGACGCCACCGGCTCGCCACTTCCAAGCACCGGGATCAGGTAGCGATAGGGCGAACGCTTCTTGTTCAGATAGAAGAAGAAGATGACCGATGCCACGTTCACGAAGGAGTAGAGTTCCAGCGTGTAGAAGGTCGCGTTGTGGTTGACGGTGCGCAGGTCCACGGCACTGAAAGACGCCAGCACCCACCAGTACATGTTGAGCGGGCTCTCGCGCATGAAGTCGGTCTGCGCCACCACGTCACCGAGCGTGTGGAGATTCTCGAACACGAAGGGAGAGAACAACACCCAGGGGATCTCCCACAGGGCGTTGGTCAGCATGTAGGAGAGCATCCACACCACCAGGGCGTCGTGGTAGAGGTCCATCCTCGACCGGCCTTTGTTCTGCGGCAGCAGGAATACGAGCATCCAGGCGTTCAACCAGACCAGACACCCACCCCACCCCAGACGAGGGCGGTACATGTCCAAAAGACCTTGATCGTGCTTCGAGAGGCCACGCGCTCGCTGGCCTGCCCAACCATTTGCAGCCTACCCGCTGCCGCTGAAATGCTCATGTCGCTCCTCTTTGCCCGCCGTTCGTATTACAGGTTGGATGATCTGTCACGGACACAAAGATCCGATCGAGGTCGCCCCAAACACAGCGAGCGTGGTCGAGATTGCGTTGTGTTTTCGTGACGCGATGGCCGCCGGTGGGCGTTGCCAATTCGCCAGTGTGAGCGCTCCAATCTCGTCCACAGTGGACGAGATTGCTATCAAGCCATTGCACCAACCAGATACCGTGAGGGCGTATCAAAATTGGTGAGGCTGCGCGGCCGGTGCTTTTCCTTTGCTTTCGGGGCGCGGTACCGCGCCTTGGCGAGCACGAGCGCTCGAGACTTGGCAGGGGCTCGTGCGGGGCCGTTGGTCACTCCTCGATTGGTTCGACACCGATGGCCGCCGCTTCGTGATCGCCAAACCCAACGCTCCAAACATCGGCGACCCGCGTGGCCTCACGGAACGCGAGGCCCAGGTGGTCACGTATGCCGCACTTGGCGAAACCGGCAAAATCATCGGCTACCGGTTTGGCCTCTCTACTTCGACTGTATCGAGCTTGTTGCTGTCCGCGATGCACAAGCTCGGCGTCAGCTCCCAGGCGCAACTCGCCGAGAAGATGCGGGGGTTCCCGCCCGCAAGCGCCGTTAGCACCCCGGACTGAGCGGGCGCGACAGCCGCGGCGCTAAGGGGTATCGTCGCATCCGCATGAGACGTTTCTTTCTTTTCGCAGTGCTTCTTTTGGCCGCCTGCAGTGGCGATAGCGGCACATCCGAGACCAAGCACGCCTTGGTCATCGGGATCGATGGTGTGCGCGTCGATGCACTTCAACAGGGGTCCACACCTCACCTGGACACACTGATCGCCGACGGCACGGTCACCTACGACGCGTTCGCGGGGGGTGTGTTGGGCACGCCCACCGAACAGGGGACGTGGAGCGGGCCGGGGTGGAGCAGCGTTCTCACGGGGGTTTGGGTCGACAAGCATGGGGTCGAATTCAACACCTTCGTCGCTCCACGGTTCGACGAGTATCCGCATTTCTTTGCGCGCATCCGAGAGCGCGCGCCGCACGCATATCTATCGTCGTTCGTCACCTGGGGGCCGATCAACGAGAGCATTCTCGCGTCGGCGGAGGCCGACGAAGCGTTCTGGCCCATGGAGTCTGACTCGGCGAAGGGTGATATCGCGGTGGCGGAGGCGGTGGTCGCACATCTTAGGGAGAAAACGCCGACAGTGGTTTTCGTGCACCTCGACGAGGTCGATCACCAGGGCCACCTAGCAGGCCATTCCGCGATGGTGCCCGAATACATTGAGGCGTTGGAGACGGTGGATGCGCAGCTCGGCGAGATGTTGGACGCCGTGCGGGCCCGGCCCACCTACGACCAAGAGGACTGGCTGGTGGTCGTGACGACCGACCACGGCGGCACAGGCATGGGTATAGGTCACGGAGGGCAAAGCGACGAAGAGCGGACCATCTTCATCATCGAAAGCGGCGGGGCCGTTGGTCGCGGTCAGACGATCTCGCCGGGGCCCGGGCACACCGCCGTTCCGCCGACGGTCATGGCGCACCTCGGGCTCGCCATCGATCCCGCTTGGGGTTGGGAGAGCGAGCCTTTCGGCTTCTAGCGTCTGAGATGGGGCGGCTGTCCGTCTCCACTTGAACAGGGGCCGTCGATAGTCCAGGACAAGCCATAACGTGACTACCGAACCCATCGCGCCAGACGCGCCACCCTCTGTGTCGACCATGTCGGATCCAACCGGCGTTTCTCAGGACGCCGGCCCATCCGCGTCCAACCACTCCGAGAAGGGAGCCACGCACGGGCTGCCGCTGATCTTCTGGTTGCTGGAGCAGCGGCTGGTCACGCTTTTGGCGATTCCGACGATCATCGCAGTCTTGGCGACGCTCGCGCTGGGCGGTGCTTGGGTGACTTTTGCGGTCGCGTGGCTGGCCGTGCCACTGCTGCTCGTGCTCCTGCCGGTCGCCTTTCTCGTCTATCGGTCCCGCAAGCACGACGCAGGGAGCGCAGATTGGAGCGGCGATCTCGTCTGGCACGAACCGCGCCAGGCGAAGCGATTCGAGGGCCGCAAGATTCCGATGGAGTTGGTCTACGAGGCGTACATGGACGGGAAGCTCGATTTTGAGGGCGACGT
>JAFDFW010000667.1 GCA_019309605.1 Deltaproteobacteria bacterium
ATTCGCTGGGGGGCGCCGAATGGTTCCGAGGAGCGAGACACGTGCAAGCGAAGAGCTTCGCAGGCACAACAGGGGCGGATGCTGAAGTACAGGGAATGGTTCGCGAAACGACAGCGCCCGGGATAAACCCGCGACACGCACGATCGGGGGACGGCGGGACCATTTACGAAAAGGGGTCAGACGCCGTTGTCAAATGGTTCATTCGCAACACGTCACACACGACACCCCTCGTACGTCGACGTCTACACAGGAGAACGGCTCGCGATGTGCGGCACAGCGAGTGGGCGGGAGGCTAGCCGTATATCGACGTAGAGAGACGGCCGAGCGGGCCCCGCTCGCGAGCACGTGCGTCGCGAGCCGTTGTCCGGTGACGCAGTTGCCGTGCCGCGGAACTTAGCGCCACTCCTGGGCGTTTTCGTCTACCTCATATCCATCGATCGCCCGGGGCTTCGGTCCGCTGATCGGCTTGCCCTTGGGGCCCGTAGGATCCTTGGCAGTACCGCCCTCGATCGGCCGATCGGTTCCGCCTTCGATCGGCTTCCCCGATGGCGGGATGTCCGGTCGCTTTGGCAGCGGCTCCTTGACGTTCCTGAGCTGTGGCTCGGGCACGCCTGGATCCGACTCGATGACGACGGGGGGTTCGTACTTGATCTCGATGACCGTGGCGGCCCGGCTCGACACCGTGTCGTCCAATGGCTTCAGCACCACGGTGCCAACACGTTGCCGGATGCATCCGAGGGCGGCGGCCGATAGGCCGGACCCGTACGCCGTGGGTTGGATGATCATTCCAGTCGGCCGGACGATCCCGCCGACGCTGATTCGAATGGTCGTGGGGCTCGCGGCTGCGAAATCCCGAACGCAGTCGCTTGGGGTTCCCAGCGCCAGCTTGAGCTCTGCGCCCAAGTCACGCTCTGGTTCTTCTTCGGTCGTCTCGACTTTGGCGATCTGCAACGCATGCGGCTTTGGCGTCGGAGCTCTGATTGGGTCCTGCGGCGGCTCGGGGACCGGTTGGCGCACCGGGGACGGTACGAAATCCGGTTGCACCCCCCGCACGGGCTCCTCCCCGCTCTGGCAACCCAACACCAGAATGGCGGCGACAGAGGTGGCCCACACGCGGATCATTCGGGGATCTTAGCTGGCAAAACCGATCCGGGGTACTTCGTGCGGCGGTTCTCGCTTATCTGCGCCAGGCGGCGCCGATCGAGAAGCCCCAGTATTGGTCTGTCGAACCACCAGCCACATAGGGTGGGTCGGGCGGAACGGGGTTGAGGTCGAACCAGTAGCGGCGGTAGTCGATGCCAATCCGAATCTCGAACCCCTTGGGAAGCGCGTAGCCGAGCATCAACCCAGCGTCCATGCCGTTGGCTTTGGCCTCTGGAAACCACAGGCTCGTCCCGATCCCTCCGACCGAGAACACCCCGCGGAAGGCTGCGTTCGCTGCCACGATGAAGCTCTCCTTCTTGCCAATGGCAACGCGGAAGCCGCCCCCGATTCGGACGAACTCGTACTTCACGCTCGGAATCCCGGCGGTGTTGTCCTCGCCCGGCACGGGAGGACCCGACACCCCGAAGCGGAAGGAATGCACCCCGTAGTCGACGACGACGGACGGCTCCCATCGCCCTGTCGGATATCGCCAACGCGCGCCAATCAGAAACTGCTGGGATTCCGTCGGGAAGCTGGCTCCATCTGCGCGAGTCGAGTCGAAGTTGAACAGCCGCTCCCACTCGAAGTCGATCCCAAACTGCGCCCCCACGCCCGCCGTGAAGTGGGCCCCCGGAAAGTATTGGAACTTCATGCCCACGCCCGGACCAATGCCGAGCGTGTAATCGCGCAGGTCTCCGCGAAGGTCGTCCTTGTACCCGAAGTCCCTGCGCACCAAGCGAAAGTCGACCCCGATGTCGACCGCAGCAGGCCGCTCCCCCTTAGGACGCCGCGTCTTGTGTTTGACTTCTGCCTTCTCGGGAGCCTGGTCGACGGGAGCCGCAGTCACCGCAGCCACGGGCGCGACTGCCATCGCAGCGGGTACCGCTACGCCGATCTTCTCGATGTCCTTGCGGAAGTCGGGGCCGATGTTCTTCTGCACCGACTTCGCCAGAGCCGCCGAGCTGCTCGCGTCGTAGAAGTGCTGGCTGATCACGACGGCGCTATCGCCGTCGACTAGGCGAACGTACGCGGACCACACGCCGTCTTCCCGCAACACGTCGCCCTCGATCAGTCCGCTCACCGCAAGGGCGGAGGCCGGCGCGACGTGCCCGCCATCCGCCCTGAGGTTGACACCGAGGCTCTTGGCCTTGTCGACGAACTGCTTGTTGGGAAAGAGCTCGACGGGTTCCGGACGGAGGCCCCGCACTGCGGCGCCGGCGCTGGCGGCGGCTCCGGTTCCGCCCTGGGTGCGGCGCCGGCGCCAGGCATCCGACCGGTCTTCATCAGCTGACCCACGATGCGGTTCGAAAGGCGCGCAATGCTCGAAGACGTGATGCGCAGCTTTTCGACGCGCTGCCCCTTGGCGTTACGCACCTCCGTGTCGGCGATCCAGCGGCCTTCGCCGCGCCGAATGCGCGACCGCACGAGCACGGCCGCCTTCAGCCTAGCCGCTTGCTTCGCGTAGCCTTTGGTCTTCTTGACGACCGCCGCAACCTGCTTGAGGGACAACAGTTGAACGTCGGCCGCGCGCAGGCCTTTTTGCACGTTCTGTCGAACTTTGGCCGCCTGCGGGCCCTGGAACGGCAACAACGCAGCCACGCCGTCGTCGGCAGATGCAACGCCCGTCAACCCAAACAAACTCAGCCACACTGTCAGCGCGCCGAAGCGCAACGCTCGCATCGACTACCCCCCGTCCGGAGCGCCCCCATTGGAAGCTCCCAAATCGATGATCCACTGCCGAAGGATGTCCACCTCACTCGCCGAAAGACTGCCTAAGACGGGCATGGGAAGACCGCAAATTCCTATGGTGTCGAGCACCTTGTCGAGAAGGTAGCTGCCATCCGGATCGCCGGCGACGACCAAGATGTCGCTCGTGCACCCCAGCCCAGTGGCGTTGATGTCTACCACGCGGCTCTCGACGTTCGGCGACAGGAGATCGAGTCCGGCCTGCGGCTGCGGCGCATCGTCGTGGCACCCCGTGGTCCCGCAACTGGCGGCAAGGATCGCTTCTGCGCTCTTTGGCACAGTGCCGCCGTCGATGAAATCCTCGGGATTCGACAAGTTCCCCGCACAGCCGGTGAACACGAGGGCCGAACACAACCCAAAAGCAAGCGAAGCGAAGCGTTTCATCGTGCGTGCAGATCCCCCCGGATGATGCCCAAAGCCTATTAGGCTATGGCACCGTTCGTCGAGTTCTGCAGCATTTTTGTGTAGGTGAAAATGCTCAAAGGCGATTGAGGGCCCAATCGTAGGGCTGGAAAACCACTTCAAAGTCGGCGCTTTGCGCGTGCTCCACCTCGGCCGCCACCTCAGGCGTAGCGAACGCCAAGATGAAGTCTAGGATCGTCGC
>JAFDFW010000668.1 GCA_019309605.1 Deltaproteobacteria bacterium
GATGTTCTGGTCGTCGGACATGGCGATGGGGTTGCTGCGCGCTCCACGCCAATGCCAGAGGTCGAGGACGGGATCCCCGTCGCCGGCGCCGCCCGCGACCTCGGCCGGGTCGACCCACTTGCCGTCATGACCATTGGCCGCCGTCCACTCAGGCATGTGGCGGCTGTCGTTGTGGCACGTGAGGAAACAACCGAACGCGTCGAAATCCGACACGTCCGCGGTCGAGCCCGCGTTGGGGTCGTTGATCATGATCGACGTCCGCTGCTCGTAGATCGTAGACAGAATATCGGTATCCCCTTGGTCTTCGTCGCCGTCGATGGAGGCTTGGGCATCCCGTCTATCGCCGCCTTCCTTTTGCCAGGCGCCGTCTGTATAGCGAAGGTACTGATGCCGCTTGCCCTCGTTGCCGCGATAAATGACCCGCCAGAAGAACGTGTCGTCGTTGTACGCCGCTTGCACGTCGTAGGGCAGAATCCTTCCGTGGTCACCGTCGTGACCTACCAGCGTCGGCGTCGGCAGAGAGGCACCAGCACCGTCGGCACCATCGGCACCATCAGCACCATCGGCACCAGGCGCACCATCAGCGCCATCGGTACCATCGGTACCATTCGTTCCCGCATCTCCACTGCAGGCCGATATCGAAACGATCATGACAGGTAAGAGCATTGCAAATAGGACAGTTCTCATAACGAAGCCCCTTTCAAATACGTGCTTCAGGTTTGTGCCTGGGTCTAGTGCCTCAAATTGGTGCTGGGCGCCAATTTCAGTACCCGACCCAGCAAGGCGCGTGCCATCGCATATCCGTTGATTTTTGCGGGTTTGTGGACGACCATGGCCGCAGATCCTGCGCCTTGGGGGGGGCGGCGCATTGATTGCGCGCTGACACTGGCACCGGCACTGGCACCCCGCTATGACCTCAGCGTGATCATTGAACATTTCTCGGTGGCGCCGCTCGGATGCAACTGTGTGATTCTGGGCGACGAAGAGCGTGGCACCGCCATCGTCATCGACCCGGGTGGCGAAGCGCCGCGGATCCTCGCGCGTCTCGAAGCGCTCGGGCTGAAGTGCGAGGGGATCGTCCACACGCACACGCACTTCGATCACGTCGGTGGGACCAAAGAGGTTCAAGAGGCGACCGATGCTCCGACGATGATCCACGAGAAGGACTTGTTCCTCTACGAAGGCTTGCAGATGCAACTCGATGGTTTTGGGGCACCTCTCCGCGCACCGGAGGTGGCCGAGATCGATCGCTTTCTCTCCGACGGTGACACTGTCTTGGCGGGCGGGGTCGAAGCCGGCATCCTTCACACGCCCGGGCACTCACCGGGTAGCATCTGCCTGACGGTCGAAGGGGATCGGCCGGTCGTCATCGCGGGGGACACGCTCTTCGCGCGCAGCGTCGGCCGCAGCGACCTCTGGGGCGGCGATGCCACTCAACTGGTCGACTCGATCCAACGCAAGCTGTTCGCGCTTCCTGACGAGACGCTCGTGATCTGCGGCCACGGTCCCAGCACGACGATCGGCGAAGAGCGGCGCTTGAACCCGTTCGTCGGCGGAGCCTAGGCGCCGTCCCACAACTTCAACGCGCCACGCAGCGCCTCGGGCAGCGAGAAGACGTGGGCGCGGTCCGGCAACTCGGCTTGCAGATGGCGGACGTTGCCGCCGCCGAGATGCAGCGTGTCGTAGTTGAAGATCGGTTCGAGCTGTTCGATGGCGTCGAGCACGCGCGCCGTCCACTCGACCGGACCGATCCGCTTGAGCTCGCTATCGCGCACGAGATCTTCGTAGGTCTGACCGTCGCGGAACGGATGGTGGCCGAGCTCGAGGTTTGGAACCAACACACCCTCGGTGAAGAGCGCCGCGCCCATCCCTGTGCCCAAGGTCAGCACGAGCTCCACGCCCTTTCCGTTGACGACTCCGAGCCCCTGTAGATCGGCATCGTTGATGGCGCGCACCGGGTGCTGCAGCAACTGGGTCAGCCGTTCGTTGAGCCGCACCCCACGCCACAGCTCATCACCTAGGTTCGGCGCGTTCTGCGCAACCCCGTCCTTCACGACTCCCGGGAAACCGACCGACACCCGTCGGTGAGGGGGCAAGGTGTTCGCCATGTCGTGAATCAAAGTGAACACCGCGTCGGGCGCTGCGGGTGAAGGCGTCGGCTGACTGAGAGTCGCCCTCACCGGCGCACCCTCATCGTCGAGCGCGAGGGCCTTGATGCTACCGCCACCGATATCGACAGCGAGCGTGGTCATGTCTCCGTACCCTTGTGCTTGCGATAGTACTCGATCAATTGGCGCGTGGAGCCATCGTGCTCGCCCTCCGCGCCGCTCAACTCAGGAAGCACGACCTTGGCGAGCT
>JAFDFW010000100.1 GCA_019309605.1 Deltaproteobacteria bacterium
TCGGCCAGGGAAACATCCGGCGCCCATAGCGACTTGGCGATCAGGTGAATGACGCCATCTGCTTTTTGAATCTCACCACTCACCCCGAGCAGGGCCGCGGTCTTTGCGAGCGCTGCGTGGCGATCGAACACCTGCTTCCACACGACGACGTTGACGAAGCCGGTCTCGTCTTCGAGGGTGAAGAAGGTGACTCCGGATGCAGTGCCTGGACGCTGACGACAGATCACCATCCCGACGTAGTCGAGCTCGTCTCCATGCGCACGGCTATGAACACGGGTCGCTTCGGGAATGCCTCGTGAACGCAAGGTGTGGCGAAGCCCTTGCATGGGGTGACCGCGAGTGCTGTGGTGACTCGAGCGATAGTCCCAGAGCACCTGGTCGTCGCTCGCCAATGATGCGAATGAGATCTGACTCGACGCAGGCTCGAGCGGCAATGCATCCTGCGCGAAGCGGGACAGGCTGCGGACCTGCCAGATCGCATCACGCCGGTTGAGCCCGAAGCATTCGAACGCGCCCGCTTCGGCCAAGGCATGCATGGCCTTCCTGTTGAGCCGAGTTTGCCGAACGAAGGTTGCGAGATTCGGGTATGGCGGCTCCACGGTTTCGAGCCGCTCCCGCTCGACGACCCCTAGCCCCTTCACGTACCGAAGCCCCATCCTCACCCCGTAAAGTCGACGCTTCGCATCGTCCACGGGGCTTTGCCCCCCTCGCACGTCATGAAGCGGGTCGGCGGAAAAAGGCGAAGCCCCGTGGGCGGCGCCTTGCGCCGGTTTTACGGGTGTAAGTGTGCAATTCCATTGACTTTTATTGATGTTGACCGGCCGGACTTCGACGCCGTGCCGTTTGGCGTCTTCCACCAGGGTGGCCGGGGTGTAGAAGCCCATGGGCTGGGCGTTCAGGATTGCGCAGGTGAATACGTCGTGATGATGACATCGGAGCCATGCGGTCACGTACGCCAGCAATGCAAAGGAGGCCGCGTGACTCTCGGGGAACCCGTACTCACCGAAACCGCGGATCTGGGAAAACACGCGTTCGGCAAACTCCTCGGGAATGCCTTCGGCGAGCATGCGAGGGATCATGCGCGTTCGGTGTTTTTCGATACACCCGGATTTTCGCCACGCCGCCATGTCGCGGCGCAACTGATCGGCTTCGCCTGGCGTGTATCCAGCGGCGTCGACCGCAAGCTTCATGACCTGTTCTTGAAAAATCGGAACGCCTAACGTCTTCTTCAGGATACGTTCGAGCTTGGGATGCGGATAGACGATCTCTTCCTCGCCCTTCCGACGTCGGAGATACGGGTGCACCATGTCTCCTTGAATTGGCCCCGGGCGTACGATCGCCACTTCGATGACTAGGTCGTAAAACGTACGCGGTCGAAGTCGCGGCAGCATGGCCATCTGTGCACGGCTCTCAATCTGAAACACACCGACTGTGTCGCCTCTCGACACCATGTCGTACGTTGCTTTGTCTTCTACGGGAACGGTTGCGATCTCGAGCGCCTTCCCCTTGTGCTCGAGCAACAGATCAAACGCATGGTGAATGCAGGTGAGTGCGCCAAGGCCTAGAAGATCGACCTTGAACAACGCGAGGTTGTCGACGTCGTACTTGTCCCACTGGATGACGGTGCGACCCTCCATCGTTGCTGGCTCGATGGGAACGATCTCGTCGACCGGACGGTGACCGAGCAAGAAGCCCCCTGGATGAATCGACAAATGACGAGGAAAATCCACTATTTGAGAGGCTAGAGACCAGAGGTGATGGGTTGCCGGCGCGTCCTTTTCGAGCCCCGCCTCTCGGAGGAGCTCGGGGTTGAGGACATCGTTTCGATGCCTGAGAAGTCGCGTGGCGGTTTCCAGGTCCGTTCGAGATAAGCCGAGCACCTTACCAACGTCACGGACCGCAGAGCGGATGCGATAC
The DNA here is from genome assembly GCA_019309605.1 of Deltaproteobacteria bacterium. GTDB lineage: Bacteria > Myxococcota_A > Polyangia > Polyangiales > Houyiibacteriaceae > SG8-38. Next base: position 1,918 of record JAFDFW010000100.1, read on the forward strand.
CGAATGATGTTCGCAACCATTGCGGCGTGTCGACGCCCATACTTTTCGTAGACGTGTTGAATGACTTCTTCACGGCGCTCGTGCTCGATGTCGAGATCGATGTCAGGAGGCTCTGCGCGCTCGACACTCAAGAAGCGCTCGAACAATAGATCCATGCGCACGGGATCGATGGCCGTGATGCCTAAGCAGAAACACACGGCGCTGTTTGCGGCGCTGCCTCGACCTTGGCACAAGATGCTCTGCTGCCGGCAGTACTGAACGATCTCGTGCATCGTTAGGAAGTAGCCCCCGTAGTCGAGCTTGCGAATGATCTGAAGCTCGCGTTCGAGCTGTGTGCGGACGTCAGCAGGCACCTTGCCTTGGTAACGTGTGCGTGCGCCTCTAAACGTGAGCTCGCGCAACCATCCCTGCTCGCTTCGGCCGGAAGGAAGATGCTCTTCTGGATACCGATAACGAAGATCATCGAGGCTGAACGCACACTGCTCCATGATGTCGAGTGTGCGACGCAGACATGCAGGGTCGTCTGCAAAGAGGCGACCGATCTCATCGGCGGGTTTGAGGTCGTGCTCTGCGTTTGCGCAGATGGTGTGGCCTGCTTCCGAGAGGGTTTTCCCCCTGCGAATACAGGCTAAAATGTCCTGAAGCGGTCGTCGAAGCTTGTCGTGATAGAGGACTTCGTTTGCGCCCACCGTCGGTACGCCGAGCTCTTTCGCGACAGAGCGCAAGCCCTTCTCAAGCGGCCTTTCGCGGTCGGTAAGATGACGAGCGCAAAGGGCAAACAACGATGAAGGGCCGCGGCTTGCATGCAGCACGCGCAACGTCGCGGGCGTTGCGCAAAGAAAGAACACGTCGCGTACCCGTTGCAGATCTTCCGCGTGGACGAGCGAAACACCTTTGTCACACCGAGCATGACCGAGTGACAAGGCTCTGCATAGATCGGCGTAGCCAAGCCGAGTCTTGGCGAGCGCAACGACGTGATGCGAATCCCCTTCGATATCGACCGTGAGTTGTGCGCCGGTTACGATGCGGATGCCGAGCTCCTTTGCTCGCATGTGCGCACGCACCAAACCGTAGACTCCGTCACGATCTGTAATGGCAACGGCAGGAAGACCGAGCTCGTGTGCACGCTCGACCAACTCTTCGGGAAAGGAGGCGCCTTCTAAAAAGCTGTGATTGCTTTTGACCCACAACGGAACGTAAGCGCCCATTCAATCGAGCACCCCGTGCAAGAACCAGCGCTTCCGAGGGCGGTCGTAGAAGAGCCAGAGCAAGTCACCGTGATCGGTTTCGGCGTAGTAGTAATCGCGTTCGACGAGGCGCTTCCACCAACCACCACTCACTCGGTAGGGCCCGTACATGTGTTCGATCGCCTGGTCCTTCGCGAGCGAAGGCCCGGCCTCCGGGTCCTTGGGCCTACGGGGAGGAAGGGGCTTCGGATGGGCATAAACACGCCTAATCATGGAAGAAATAGGAGGCGCAACGTTTTGCTCGCCAAGCCGAGCGTGCTGGATGGGCTCCCAGAGAAAGGACGCTTCGGGCAAATGCGCCTCGCGCACACGGGCCTTCGTGACCGAGTGCTCGCCGTACGCAGCGCGGATTCGGTCGAGCGCTCGGTGTGCAGCGCTCATGTCGCGACGTGGTTGATGGCCGGGGAGCGCAACCTGCTCTGCGCGTGCGCGGACCGTGTTAGCAAGAAGCTCCACTTCCTCGACCGCACCTTGCAAATGTATCTCACCGAGACGAAGACGAATGAGCTCGAGCACCAACATCAAATCCAAAGTCGGTGAAGCTGGTTCGATGTGCTCTTGGTGAAGAGGTGCGCGCTCCAGGTGAAGGGAAAGCTCGAGAGACTGAATCGCTTCGCCGCGAGCACGCACCTGATGGAGTAATGAATGCAGAGCGCCTTTGATCGCGAAGAGCAATCGGTTCTGATCTTCGTCGGGCGGGTCGACTTGAAACGAGATGCGCGCTGGATCGTCGAAGGCATGCGGCTGAATGGGGAGCTGCATGTCTTCGGCAAATGAATCATGGAGCGCGCTTGCCTGGGCGCCAAAACGACTGTGAAGCTCGCCCGGAGGCAAGACGAGAAACTCACCCAAGGTTTCGATGCCTAATGCCCCCAAGTTTTCGCAAAGCTCACCTGCCAAATTGAACTCACGAAGTGGTGTCTTGTTCGCTTGTTCACGCTCTTCGTCGACACTCTGCAAGATGGTGACCCCGCCGTGGGTCATTGCGACCGCCAGCGCTCGATGGCGATGAAAGCCGACCGTCACCGAGTTTCGCCAGTGCCGAGCCCGCAAATACCGATGGATGGAAGTCGCCCAATTGCGATAACCGCCGTAGAGGCGCCGGAGGCCTTCGGGGTCGATGTGGAACGCGCCGGCGTGCTCGATCGCTTCGACCCGAGGGGAGAACGTTTGAAGTGAGGTGATCAGCTCGCGGCTGACTTCCGAGGCTTCTTCAGGCGACACGACAGCAGTGTGTAGGTTCGGGAGGAGATCACGCGCGACGGTTTGACGCATACCGATGCGGAGACGGCTCTTCTTTGCGAGCGCATTGAGATGCGTGATGCGGCCGCTGGGACCTTCATCGTCGACGACGGCAATCGGTGCACCGGCCCAGTGTGGCTTTTCGCGCAACAGGATCTGCAACGGAAGCATTGGTAAGAGAACGCAACTCACCCGCTTCATGACGCGCCTCGCAAACCCGCCGGAGCGATGGGCTCCGTCGATGAAAGCTCGGCGGTGATGCCGACCTTGTCTTTGAGAACACGTGTGTGAACTTCAAAACGATCGGCACGAAGAGGGCCGCGTCGAGGTTCGATACGCAAGCCTACTAATGGGCCTGAAGAAGGGTCTTCGTACGCGCTCGAAGTGAGCAAGAGAATGCGACCGTCGTATTGACGCAGCAGACCTTGAAGACGGCCTTGCCAGTTCACCGATGAACCAGGCGGCAGCGCATCGGTGAGATCGATGACCGTCAACCCGAACGAACCAGACCGAGCAAGCCATTCAGTCGCGCGAACTAATGCGAACGGACCCGCGTGACGCGGCACGTGAATCGCGATCAACGAATCGAGATCAACTCCCGCCGCCTCGAGGTCGGGAGGAAACAACGCACCGGCTTTCGGCTGCACCCAAGCAACGAGCTCACCACAGGCCTGCGCCCGGATCACACACGACACAGCCGTCGTCGTTCGTGCACACGCATGCCGCCCGGAAACCTCAACCAACCGCCCCCGAGGCAACAACTCCGACAACGGCAAAGCCTTCGCTCCAACCCGCTGCGCCTCAATCTCGATGACAGTCCCAGAAGACATGGAACCACCCAGTATACTGAACAAACAACCAGTTACAAGGGGACACTCTCCACCCCCCTAACCCACTGAAAACACGAAGAAATTAACAGAAAGATCGCAGCAGCCAATCATTGAGGAAATCGCGGTGTCGCCTTGAAACAAGCGAAACAAATCGCTGCGATCTTTGGCTTGGAAAGGGAGCGATTCTGAGGGGTTAGGGGGTGGGAGAGTGTCCCTGGAGGATGCCGGCGGCTATGCTTTTTAGGAGGGACATGGCCATGGTGAAGTGGTCCTCCAGGACCTCGAGCAGGAACTCCTGGTCGATGCGGAAGGCGACTAGGTCTTCGATGACTTCGGCTCGGAACCAGCGGCGTTCGTCGGCCATGGCGTCGATGGCGCCTACGGAGTCGCTCGGGCCCAACTGAAAGTGTTGATCTGGATCGGTGGCCCGGCAGTCCACGATGCCGCGGAGCGGGAGCAGGAAGTACGTGCTTCGATCGCCGACGTTCCAGAGGACTTCGCCTTTGGGTAGATGGACTTCTTGAACGTCGCGCGCGAGGTCGGCGATCGCGTCGATTTCGCTGTCGCCGAATGAAAATGTTTTTCGGAGGAACGCCATTCGCTCGACGAGATCGAAAGGTCGTTCGGGAAAGGCAAACGGCTCCGACACGAGACCGAAGCCAGCGTCTGGTCCGAGCTTGCGTCGTGTTTCGAGTACCTCGCGGCTGGTTCCTCGGAGCACGCGCTTCAGCAGGACGAAATGATCTTCGAAGATCTCTTGCGAATCTTCGACCGCGATTGCGAGCGTGACCATGTCTTCGAGCGCGATGCAGTCGTAACCGAGCTCTTCACCCGCGAGTGCGCTCACCCCACCGACCACGCTGCGCGGACCCAAGCGGCGCACTGCTCTGCCATTGCGGATGATCTCGCACTCACCGCTCACCACGTATTGAATCTCCAGTGCGGGGACCCCACTTCGGTAGAGATGTTCACCCTTCGGAAACAATCGTTCACGCGTATTCGCCGCGATGACTTGGGAGACCTCCGGAGGCACTTCGGCGAGCCCCGGCATCGTTCGCAGGAACAAAAACCGTTGAAATTGATCCATTTGGTGGGGTCTTGATGCTCTTTCAGGCAAGGCTCGGCACCTCCTGTGCCGTGTCCGACACCGCGCTCTGCTCGAGCTCCGCGGTGTGGTGCGCCGCGATCCCGCGGACGACTTCACTGCGGTCCTGCATCATCTGCCCGATCGCCTCTTCGTGAGACATCTGGCGTGTGGTGGTCCCGAGCGCCGTTGCCGCGACGCGTGCACGCCTTGCCGGCGGCTCTCCGTCATCGATGATCGCCAGCACGGCTTCGCGGAACGATCCAGGCAACGCCGCCTCCAGCACCTCGTGACCCGCGGCTTGCAGCCTCGCGTTTTCGCTCGTTATGCCCCGCCATACCAAAGTAAAGTTCTCTTCGGGATGCCTGAGTCCCATCAGCCCGAACGCGCGCTCGAGGGCTGCCCGCTCTTTGTCTTGGAGCGCCACACGCAGGAGCTCGGCATCCGTCGTTTGGGGCGTGCCGTTGCTCTCGATGGCCGCGCTCCATTGAAGAAGCTGGACGATACGTAGCAAGCTCTCTCGGAGCTGTTCCTGCAAGAGCGCGTCATCGAGGACCATCGATGACTGGGTCGTTTGTAAGCGGCCGAGCGCCCGCAAGATCCTCAACCGTACTCCGTCCTCGCGCTCCCGCTCCAGGTGCTGAAGCAGAA
>JAFDFW010000669.1 GCA_019309605.1 Deltaproteobacteria bacterium
ACCGAAACCCAACGGTGGTTATCTTATTGCCTGGCAAGGGCTTGAGGGAAATATTAAAAAGGGTAGCATTTGTCCTGTTTTAACTCTATAATGAATCGATTCGGGGATTCTGGAAAATTACTTTCCTTTTTTGAATCAGGAATCAAGGAAGCGTCTCCCATTGGAGCAGCGCAGCCTTTATAGGAAAGGGCGTCTTAGCCCTCGAAATCGTATTCTCCGGCCTGGAGTTTAAATCATGTTTCTAAATAATACACTGAGGCAAAAAGGCCTCAACCTACTCCTCCTGGTCGCCAGCGTAATGCTGCTGGTGGGCCTGACCTCGTGCTCCAACGACGACCCCGTCGCTCCGCCCGAGCCAGCTTTCGAGGCACTCCCGAATGCTGCGGCGCTGGAAAAAGGAAACGGGCCCGAAGCTATCTCGATTCCCATCGGATTCGAAGGGGAGGGAATCGAACTGGGGAAAGGGCACGAATTCTTTGTGGGCGCCAATTCCCTTTCCAGCCTTTTCGGCGAGGCGTTTTTCGGAATTCCTCATGAGACGTCCGAGCTCGCCGGCGCCATCTACAAGGGGAACCTGCGCACTGGAGAAGGCACTATTTTGTCCCCGCCGACAGGCAAATCGGTCAGCGGCTTATCCTACGACCCCCGCACCGATTATCTCTACGCCGCGACAGGCTTCGGCGACTTAGTCAACGGAAATACTGATCAAGGCGTCACCGTCTATGACGCCAGCAGCGGCGACATCATTACGGAGATTACGTTCGGCGATGGCACTGGCATTGCCATAAACGATTGTCTGGTCACCAGGACGGGCGTGTATTGCACGGACTCGTTCAATCCCAACTTGTACAAGGTAGTCCTTGAAAAGGGCGGACGCCTTCCCTCGACCCCTGTGGTCGAAGTGATCCCCATGCCTGGCTTCGAGATGGTGGAGGGTTTCAACGCCAACGGTCTCGCCGGAGATTTTGACGGCAGACAACTCGTGATCGTGAATATTTCCAGCGGAGTGCTTTACCGGGTGGACACGGCAAGCGGTGAAGCATCTCCCCTCGAGATCGAAGGCGATGAGCAACTGTTTCCGGACGGCGACGGACTCGTCTTGGACGGCCGAACCCTCTACATTATGCAGAACTTCTCCGACAAGGTCGCTGTGGTCCAACTCTCGAGAGACCTCACCAGAGGCTCTTTTACCAGGAATATTCCGGGCGTAGGTGCACCGAATCCGTTAAACGTCGCCACCACCATCATCGGTTTCCGCAACGACCTCTATGCCATCAATACGAACTTCTTTGAACGCGTCTTCGGCGATCCAGCCTTAGTCCAATCGGAAGTTGTGAGACTGCGGAAGTAGAAGGCTACCGGGTTTATACCGAGATGTGATCGTTACTCGAGCCATTCCACGAGTTGGGCGGTGATCCGGACGCGGTCACCTGGCTTGCGGATAGGTATTTCAAACGCCCTAAAGGCGCAACATCCCAGGGATGGTGGGGGAGGATAGGTCTTCTAAGCCCAGATTCTAGCCCCTCGCGCAGCAACCGCCATCCACCGAACGCTCGCACCAATCCCCCATCGAGGCAAAACTCCACTCTCTGGCTCTGGCAGACTACGGGGGACAGAGCACTGCCACGACGAGATCCCGCACCAGTCCGCCCCTTTTAGGGCTTGGCTGGCCCGCGGCGAGCTGTTGTTTGCGAAAGAGACGAGTCCCGCTGTCGGGGACAGCGTGCGGCTGCAGGAGTCGGTCTGGTTAGCCGATTCCCGATTGGCTCGGAAGCTAATCGAGACGAGCGGAGAGGAGCTTTCTTGTGTCTGTCAAGGCTCCGCCGGGATATCCGGGTTGGCCACCCTCAACGATTCTGAGGCCAAAGATGTCTTTCGGGTGGTCTTCACGGGGCGCTACAAGTGGAGCCTCCGCAACGGGGACCGTCTTCTCATGAAGTCAGCATACGGCGTCCCAAGCCTCCCCGTCCCTAGACTTCGCAAGGAGGCGTTCTCGGAACTTTGTTCGCGCGTCATAACAACTATGACCGACGCAGCGCAAGAGCGACTCTGGGGCGTGCTTGAGGCTGCATTGGCGCGACGCGCTGCACGAACGGGACGCCGCCTACCGCAACGGTAGGCTGGTAAACTTGGGCTCCCGCAAGCGCCAAATTGGTACGGATGTTGGTACGGCGAGGCAATCGAAAAGCCAAACGTCCAAAAACAGCGCCTAAGGCACCCGCCCCTGTAGCTCAGGTGGATAGAGCACGGGATTCCTAAGTCAACGCACTCGCCTGCGCTCTCTTTGTATCTAGCCGTATCTCGTTGTATCCGCTCGACTTGTGGCCTGCGAGAAGTGACTTCTCTTTGTATCT
>JAFDFW010000670.1 GCA_019309605.1 Deltaproteobacteria bacterium
GTTCCCGAGAGTCGTGTGGGCCGTCCTCCAATACATGTTCGCCAAGAAAGGTCCGCTGACGATGCCGGCGTGCAACGTCGGCGGGTTCGTGCCCAACGAAGGCGCGGAGCGCCCGATTTTTCAGATCCACTTCACGCCCGGCGCTGGCGGCATGGACGCACACGGCAAAATGGTGGGGACCCCGGACCCTGGGGTGAACTCGACGGTTTGCACCGTTCGCCCCACCTCGCGCGGGAGCATTCACGCGCGCAGCACCGATCCAAAGGCATTCCCGAAGATCATCCACAACTACCTGTCGACCGAGCACGATCGCGATCTCGCCATCGAGGGGTTCAAGATGCTGCGGAAGATCTTCCAGTCGGAGGTCTTCCAGGCGCATTCCACGTACGAAATCCTGCCGGGCGATTCGGTGCAGACCGACGCGGAGATCCTCGGTTTTTGGAGGCGCGAGGCCATGAGTGTCTATCACCCGGTCGGCTCTTCGAAGATGGGTTCCGCGGATGACCCGACGGCGGTCGTCGACAACGAGCTAAGAGTGCACGGCATCGAGAGCCTCCGCATCGCGGACGCCTCGATCTTCCCTCTTCTGCCATCGGGGAACACCCACGCACCCACGGTCGCAGTGGCCGAGCGTGCGGCCGACTTGATCCTCGGTAACCCAACCCTTTAGAGTCGACGCACATCGTGCGCTGCATTCACGTCCGGGGCCTTTAGCCCTCCATTGTTCCCTTGATGTTTTCCATCGACATCTGGGCTTCTCGTTGGTTGCGCTTGAACACGACTTTCTCGGCCAGCTTTCCCAACACGGGGACCGGGATGGTGTAGTCGATGTCCATGTCTAGCTTTGTCCCGCCCTCATGCGGTGCGAAGGTGAACGTCATAATGCTTTTAATTCCCCCTTCTTGCTTGGAGACCGAACGCTGGTTTGGGACGTACTCGGTTTGCTCGCTCTCTCCGTGAAACGGAATCCCGATCATTGAGTATGTCCAGCGGTTGTGCTGGCCAACGCCCGAGCCGCTCACGTCGGTCACCTCCGTCATGCCTACGAACCACTCGAGGGGGCTCATTGGGTCGGTGACGTATGCGAAGACCTTCTCGACAGGTGCGCTGATGTTGATGCTGTTGTGTATCTTGGGCATGGCTTCACCCTCCTTTTCGGCAGGGGTTCGACGCTATCAGGGCGCCCTCTTTTCGGACATACGCAATTGTTCGCCTTCGCTGCGAGCACGTGGCTCCGTCGCTAAGAAGTCGCCCTAGGGCCCCTATTGGGGCCGAAATCTGAGAACGTATTTCCCAGAGAGCGCTGCAAATGTTGGTTTAGGGCCTACATCGGCTATTGGGCTCGGTTCTGGCGCGTCGCGGAGCAAGGTCCGCCACGCTCCGGCCAGCGTTTGTGCAATGGCGTAGTGACAGGTATGGCTAGTCGTCCGGCGGTCCAACCCAGGTGTCACACCTGTCACCCCGTGACACCCGGGCGTGCCAAGCCGCGCTCCGCCGTGCCCCGTTTCACTAGCGCCACCCGACTTACACGCTCAATCCTTATCGTGCTAGACACCGGCAAAACGCGCCTGTAGCTCAGCTGGATAGAGCGGCGGCCTTCTAAGCCGATGGTCGGGGGTTCGAGTCCCTCCAGGCGCGCCAGCTAGTTGCCGTCACTTGGATAGGCGAAGTCTTTGAAGGGGACTCGGTAGAAGAGGGAGTACATGAGGGGGACGAAGCCTAGTGTGAGCATTGTTGAGAAGGCTAGGCCGAACATGATGGCGACTGCTAGTGGTTGCCACATGGCTTCGCCCCCTAGGTAGAGGGGGAGCAAGCTGGCGATCGTGGTTGCGGTGGTGAGCATGATTGGGCGAAAGCGTTGTTGGGCTGCTTGGATGACCGCATGGGGTGGGGTGAGGCCGTTCTCAGTCTGTTCGATATCGATTCGATCGATCAGCACGATGCCGTTGTTGATCACGATGCCAGCCAGCGAGACGATGCCGAGCAGAGTCATGAAGCCGAAGTACGAATCCATGACGACCAGGCCTATTCCGACGCCGACTAGCGCAAAGAGAATCGTTGCCACGACGATGGCGGGCTTTCGCAGCGAGTTGAACTGCCACACCAGGAGCATGAGGATCACCATACCCGCGATCGGGAGCTTGTCGGCAATGGACTGGTTGGCTTTGCCCGAGCCCTCGACCTCGCCGCCAAACTCGTAGCGGTAGCCGATGCCCCACTCCGCCTTCTGTTCTTCGAGCCAGGGCTCGAGCTCCGCGATGATGTCGAACGCGGTGACCCCTGCGGCGACTTCGCTGTCGACGGTGATGGTGGCGTAGCGGTCGCGTCGGAGGATCTCCGAGGACTCCCACTC
>JAFDFW010000671.1 GCA_019309605.1 Deltaproteobacteria bacterium
CGTGCTTTCAACGTGATGATCGAGATGCAGTTTGTAACTGGCGCCAAGTCCGCCCGCCCCGCGCACAAGCAGGCCAAGCACTACATGTCGTGGAAAGAAGCCAAAGCGGCCATCGCCGACCTCGACGTGGCCGCACACAAATCCACGATCGGCAGCGCCCACGTCATGGGAGGCTGCGCGATGGGCGACGACCCCAAGCAAAGCGTCGCCGACTGCGACGGCAAGTTCCACCATCTCGACAACCTCTACATCATGGACGGTTCCCTCTTCCCCACGAGCATCGGCGCCAACCCGCAACTCTCCATCTACGGCCTAGTCTACAAACTCTCCTCAAACCTCCTAAGGCACTTCCAAGCTTGAAAAAGGGGACAGTCCCCTTTTTCTAGGTGACGGAGGCGAGGAAGTTTAGGAGCGCCTTGTTCACTGCTTGGGGTTGTTCTTGTTGGGCGAAGTGGCCGGCGTTCGGGATTAGGTCGGTGCCCTGGAGGTTCGGGACTCGGCTGGGCATGGTCTCGAGGGTCTTGGGTGTGATGATTTGGAGGACTGGGTCTTCTTCGCCGCAGAGGAAGAGGGCGGGGTGTTCGATTTTGGCTCGGCCGTAGTCGGGGTCGTGTTCCCAGTTGACGTCCATCGCGCGGTACGAGTTGAGCCCGCCGATGAAGGCGGTGTCGAGGCCGGGGCGCATGTATTCGTCCACCAGGTAGTCGAGGTCCGCCTCGCTGAGCCATGGCCAAGGCATGGGCTCCTTCGGATCAGCAAGGACATCTAAGTACCCCGTGCCTTCCGTCGGGAAGTTCTTGAAGTCGAGGAGGCTCCCCCGCGCGCTCAACGCCCAATAGATGCGTTTCAAGAACAGCCGCGCGTTGTTTCCGAGCTCGGCTTCGGCAGGGCCGACTTTCTGAAAGTAGTGCATATGGAGAAAGTGGTTCTTGGCGATTGCGGCGTAGGTGTCGCTGGGCTTGCGGCCCCTGCCTCGCGCTTCCTTGGGTTTGGCGAAGCCCACACCGTACGGCACAGCCAGCGAGACGACGCCCCGGACCCGCTCTGGTGCGTGCAGAGCCGCGGCCCACGCCGCCTGGGCGCCAAAGTCGTGGCCAACGAATACCGCCTGCCGTTCGCCAAGCGCGTCGAGAACACCGGTCAGATCCGCGACGATGGTCTGGTTGCCATACTCGGTCGCGTTTAAGGGCCGGTCGCTGCAGCCGTAGCCGCGCATGTCGATCGCGATCGCTCGGAAGCCGGCCTCCGCGACGACGGGCAATTGATGGCGCCAGGAGTACCAGAGCCCCGGAAACCCATGACAAAACAGCACGGCCGGCCCCTTGCCTTGGGTGACCGCGTGCATTCGAATCCCGTTGGTTTCGAGCTGCAGATGCTCAGCGTGGCTCATGGATCGTGCGTGCCGTGCGCTATGGCTGGGCAGCCGCTACGACCTCGTCGACGAGGCTTTTGGAGAACATCCGACCGGTTAGCTTGTCACGAACCTTCTTGTCCACGGCGTCCCACTCGGCCTTGGCATCACCGGCTTCGACGGCAATGATGCCCTTTTTCAAGACGACATCGTAGGCCTTCTGGTCATCCTTGCGAACGACTTTGTTGAGCAGCTCGTGCGCTCGGGCCGCCGTGCTATCGAATACCGCCTTGATGTCGTCGGGGAGCTCGTCGTACTTATCTTTGCGCATCATTGTGCCGCCCACGATGATCGCCGAGTTGTGCGCGGTCATGTATTTCACCCGCGTGTACCACTGGAGCGCAACCGCGGTGAGGGCAGAGGATGAGATGACATCCACCATGCGGGTCTGAAGGGCCGGGTAGACTTCAGGGACTCCGAGCTTGACCGCGCTTGCGCCAATGATCTTGTAAAAATCGAGGAAGATCGGGTCGTCTTTCCACGCCCACGGGCGCATGGCCTTGATGTCCGACGGCCGAATGATGGGCTTCACGGAGAACAGTCGCGTCTTGCCGGCATCGCCCCAGCCGACCAACTTGAAGCCTTCCTTGTCGAACATGCCCTCGAACTGGGAGGCCATCTTTTCACGCACCCGATCGAGCTTCTCGTACGTTTCGAGGATGCCAGGCAGCACTAGGACGTTCATCGCCGGGATCAGCAAGCTCATTCCGGTCATGGTCACAACGCCGCCGTCGAGCTGACCGACGCGCATCTTGCGCACGAAGTCGCGCTCGTCTCCTTGGGAACCGCCCGGATAGAAGCGCAGCTTGAGCCTTCCGTCGGTTCTTTCCTTGAGCGTCTTGTTCCAGGCGTTGAGAACCTTCATCCATGACGAGCCAGCCGGAGCCAACGAGGCGATACGGAGTGTGTATCCCTCCTCGGCCTTGCTGGTCGTGGTG
>JAFDFW010000672.1 GCA_019309605.1 Deltaproteobacteria bacterium
GCTGCTGCTCGTCGGCATCGGGGACTCTAAAGACGCTCAGAAGATTGCGTGGAACATGGGGCACGCACTTTCGACCGCCGCGCGCGCGCAAACGAGTGCCGCGGTCGAGCTGCCTGAAATCACCCCGGAGTCGGTTCGTGCCGTGTCCCAAGGGCTCGTCGCCGGAGCCTACCGCTACACCGAATACAAGAGCGACAAGACTGCGGCTGCCACGCTTGCCTCCGCCATCATCCTCGGCGCCCCGAAAGGTGCGCGCGGTCTCACCGCTGCCGTTCGCGCTGGCAAGGCGGTTGCCGAAAGCACCAATTTCGCGCGTGATCTCGTCAACCGCCCCCCCAATGACCTAAATCCGGTGACCTTGGCCCGCGCCGCTTCGACCGAGTCCAAGAAGCTCGGGCTGTCTTGCCGCGTGTGGAACAAGACGCGCATCGAAAAAGAGGGCATGAACCTGCTGCTCGCGGTGAATAAGGGCAGTGCGATCGAGCCCCGGGTCATTCACGTGGTCTACAAGCCCCCGCGCCCGAAGAAGAAGATTGTCTTCGTTGGCAAAGGGCTGACGTTTGATGCCGGTGGCCTGTGCATCAAGCCTGCGGGCTCGATGGTCGACATGAAGTGCGACATGGCCGGAGCCGCCACCACCCTGGGCATCGTGTTCGCCGCCGCTCGGCTGAAGCTCCCCGTCGAGGTTCATGCCGTCATTGGCTCCACCGAGAACATGACGGGCGCAAAGGCCTATCGGCCCGGCGATGTCTACAAGTCCTTGGAGGGCAAGACGGTAGAGGTCATCAATACCGACGCCGAGGGCCGGTTGGTGCTTGCCGACGTGCTGACCTGGGCGGTGCGCAAGCTCAAGCCCGACTACATGATCGATCACGCGACCCTCACCGGCGCATGCATGGTCGCGCTCGGTCCTTGGCGAGCCGCACTCTACACCGACGACGACGAGCTCGCCTCCAAGTATCTCGAAGCCGGGGAGGGGGAGGGCGAGTCGTTTTGGCGCATGCCGCTCGACTCGGAGCTACGTTCCACTCTCAAGAGCTCGATCGCCGATCTCAAGCACATTGGCGGCCGCTACGGCGGATCGATCACGGCGGCGCTCTTCCTGAAAGAGTTCGTCGACGAGACGACATGGATGCATCTCGACATTGCGGGTCCCTCGTTCGTGGACCGCTCGCACGGGCGCTTGCCGAAGGGCGGGACGGGGTTTGGTGTCGCGACCGGTGTGCGGTTCCTGGAGGGCTTCTAGAGCCTGTATGGGAACGTCACCTTGAACGACGACTGCTTGAATCGTGGGACGCGGGCTCGTTTGACCGCGGATGCAATGCAGGAGCCAACGGGGGTGCCCTTGAAGGGGCCTGAGCTGACCTTCGCGCTCGATACGCGGCCCGTCGTCCCGCTAAACACGACGCTGACGGCGGCAGTTCCGCCGCTGTCCTTCTTGCAGGACTTCACGGCGCCACTCACACCCTGAAGCGCGGTCTTCACGTCATTACGTGTCGGTGCGTCGGGGAGGCTCGAACTGCCCGATCTCGATGACTTCGTGGTTTGCTTCGGCTTCGAAGAAGGCGACGAGCCGCCGACGACTTCGTCCATGAGCGCATCGAGGTTGTTGCTGCGCTTCTTAGGCGCAGGGGTCGCAGAGGCCGTACTGCGGGTCGAGCTCTTGGAGGTTCGCTGGCGCCGCTGTGAGCTCGACGAGGTGCGCTTCTTAGGCGCTGGCGCCTGGATCTCGGGTGCGGCCTCCACCGGCTCCTCGATCGTCGCCGCCTCGACGGGCTCTGCGTCGGCCAGCGCCTGTGCGGGCGGGTCTGCCGGTGCCTGTGCAGCGTTCGCCACTTCGTTGGAACCAGGGATGGGCTGGCCCGGATCCTGCTCGGCTTCCGCCGTGATCTCGAGTGCGTCGTCTTCGGAGCCGCCGAGCGCCATACCGACACCGATGCCTGCGCCGACGATGGCGATGACTGCGATAGCTGCCCCGCCCATCCACAGCCAGCGACCGCCGTCCGAGGTTTCTAGCGGCGCCGGTCCCAGCAACGGCGCCCCCAGCGCGGCCCCGCCGCCCGAACCGATCGAGAGCAGATCGTCGACGGCCTGTGATGGTGCCGCCTTGGTGCCTGGCGTGGTGGACTTTGCGAGCGCGCGAATGTCGATGAGACCTGAGCCCTCGCCGGCTGCCTGCGGTGCACCCTGTGCGCTCACCGAAGCGGATGGCTGGCCCGCCGCCATGGGCGCTGCCTCAGAAGGCGAACCGCCGCGCGACGCGAGCTGTTGTAGATTGGTCAGGGAGAAGAGGACCGAGTTCTCGTTGCGCTGACCGGTCATGCGCTGAGGTGTCGACGCGCCCACGG
>JAFDFW010000101.1 GCA_019309605.1 Deltaproteobacteria bacterium
GCTGCGGAACGACTCGTCGAAGGGTCTCCCGTTTGCGGCCAGGCGTACTTCGTCACGGATGGCGATCCGATCAACCCCGGCGCGTTCAGCCGGACACTCCTAGACGACATGGCGCTCGACCCCCGACAGATTCGGATACCGGCCGCCGTGGCGCGCGCCCTGGCAGCCGTCGGCGAACGCGTGTTTCAGGTCTTCGGGAAGCCCAAGCCGCCGGTGAGCCTCGTCGACGTCCGGCTGTGCGTAAAGAACAACTACTTCTCCATCGACAAGGCTCGGCGCGACCTCGACTATGAGCCTCTCGTCGACACGCGTGAAGGACTCAGGCGGACTGCCCTGGAAGCTCGCGAGTACTACGACAGCCTCTAGAGCTCATTTGCTGTTGGAAAGTAGCTGACGGAGGACTCCAACGTCCTCTGACGGCAGGCGCATCAAGTTCCGCGTCTCGAGTTCCAAATCTGCGAGCCCCGTGTCGAGCCGAACATCTGCTCCACTGAACTCTGCAATTCTCCTGAGCTCCGCATCGGGTTGTCGCACGAGCCGATCGTATTCGACGTGAAGCCCGTCGTTCGAACCGAGGGACGCAAAGGCTCGATTCATGGCGGCGGTCAGGTCGACGATCTGGTGCGCCACCTGTTCGTACGGACTTCGGGACGTCCAGCGCGAGACATCTCGCGGCCGAACCGACAGCCAGCGATTGGGGTCAGCAAACCGGTCCTCCCGTGCCTTGAGAATTGATTGCCCCACGAAAACCGGGTCGCGGTGGATCCAGATGAACCGAGCCTGCGGGAGCTGTGCCTTGAGCCAGGTGATCTTGTAAGGCACATGCACGAGTGCCTTGAGCACTAGGGGGCGATTCAAGTATCCGGCCAGGCCCTCGAGCTCCGCTTTTGCGCTCCTGAAGTCCCGAGCGTCAAGCTCGTCGGCGTCGAGGTCGTCGTTGTCCTCATGATGTAGGTGGAACTGCCAGAACCAGCCGAACTCGTGAGGCCCGTCAGGTCCTTCGCTACGGCCCAGGTCCGACGCCAAAGAGAGCGGCCGCGACTCCTGGCTCAAAGGTGATCGAAAACGCGCTGCCGCTATCGGCGCCATCCACCAACGCGCCATCGCATTCGAGACATAACCAACATCGAGATGGGTACACATCAATTGATAGAGCAGGGTAGTTCCGGATCGAGGCACACCAACGATGAACAGCAGCGGTACGCTTGGGTCTCTGTGCGTTCGCACGAGCATACGCTCCAACGGCTGAACGAGTCTGTTTGCCAGGTATCGGACGAGGTCTCTGTGGAGTGATCTGCGATCGCCCGGCTTTCGATCTGCGTTGTCTTCGTAGATCGATCGAAAGAAGCGTTGCAGCTGTATCACGTCGACCCCTCGAGGACTCGCGCGCTTGGCTTTTCCCATTGGCGCCCGCTTTGAATGATCTGGAGAGCCTGCTCGCCCGTTTCGAACAGCAGGTCAACGACGCTTAGATATGGCTCGAATCCACCTCCGTGCTGCGAGTAGCTCGGGTGAACGTAGGCTTGTCTTTCGAGAGACACCCCCTTGCGCGCGAAGGCAACGGGGTCGTACAAGCCAGCGTCTACGCCGCTGGCGAAGTTGCAGTAGACATCCGCGTCGAAATGCCGGATCAGCGAAAAAACCTTGTCCTGGGGGCTCCCTTGCAGACTTGCCTCGAGGTCCGAAGCTCGATGAAACTCGTACTCGATGCCCAGCCAAGACGAGATCTCGTGGATGATTGTCTCGTTGAGAGCGGCCAAGCCGGGCGCATTCGTGTTGGAGGTCAGTAGCTCGGCCACCTCGTCGCCGAAGCGCTCACGAAATGGCGCGTTTTTGTAGTAGCTTTCGAGTTTTCGAACGATTCGCCCTTGCCATCCATTGTCGGAGATCGGAGCGTCCTTGATGGAGCTCAGCAAAGGGAGCTTCTTCGGGATACTCACGCTGACCCATTCCACTGCGCCCTCCGGACGCCGAACTCGATTGCGGAGCACGAACGATCCTCGGCTCAGCTGGACGTTGTCCAGGCTGACCCAGACATCGACGTAGTCCAAGAGCTCGAAGTAACCCAGCCACGGCAAGAAGTTGGGTTGCGTGATTGCGAGGCGCACCGCCGCTCAATCCCCCGTTGGGGGCGGGAAGAAGCTCACCCGCTCGACGCCCTTCTCGAGGAGCTCCTCCTGATAGAGCGCTACCATCTTCTCACGATACTTCGCCACGTCGTTCGCTCCCTTGTACGTCTCGTGCACTGCGCGGAGGACCGACCGAGGTTTGATCGCGTGGGAGTCTCCAATAGATCGACCGCGCGAAATGAATGGAGCCTCGGCGATCTGGAGCTCCGGACGCCGGAGCTGCGCCTTGGCCAGAAGCTCGGCGACGTAGGCATGGCCGCCAGAAACAGTGTGAATGCCCTTGAATGCTTCCACCTTGTACAGCTTCATTCCGTTGAGCGCCCTCCAGCGAAATCCATAGAGGGTCTTCGTCAACTTTAGAAAGGCTGTGGACGCAATTCGACGACCAAGCTTCCTCACCACGGAGTTGTACAGATAGCCCAAGACCACGTCGTGCCCATGACGCGCCGCGAGAAGATTGTCGATGGACTCCGGGAATACGAACTCGCTGTCACCCGGAAAGACGGTCACCCAGGTGCCGTCCTCGATTGTCCGGTACGCCTCGGTGACGCAACGGCCAAGGCCGCGGTTCTTGTCGTGCGTGATCATCCGACAGCGCGGGTCTTCGGCGCAGAGCTGGGCCATGACTGCTCGTGTCCCATCGGAGGATCCGTCGTCGATCGTGAGGACCTCGAGGTTCATCGGCAGAGCGTCGGCGTGCCCCAAGACCTCCTCGACCGCGCGCCGCACGAGGAACTCCTCGTTCAAGCAGGGAATGATCACGCACAGAGACTCTTCCCGAGCGCCCGCGACCTCCGTCTTTTTTGTCTTTGGCATTGAACAGCTATTTCTGGCCCGTCGTCGTCGGTGGGTCAATCTTTTTGACCCAGCCGACGCAGCGGACGAGAATTCATAGCAATGGCTGAAACTGCGCATAGAAGCGTCCACTACCGCAACAAGGCGTTGCCCCGTTGGATGCTCCGCCGGGTGCTGCGAGACGAGCAAGCCAAGATTTACGGCAGATTCGCCGAAGCGTTTCCGCCCCGGCCGGACTGGCGAATACTCGAGGTGGGCACCAACGGCTCTCTCAAAGAGGCGCGCGACTACTTCCTGCATTCCCTCTATCCATATCCCGAGCAGATTACCGCCTCGGGCCTCGAGGAGCCTGATGTCTTCGAGCGCGTTTTCCCTCAGCGCCGGTATGTGCAACTGGAGCGTAACGCCCCGCTGCCCTTCGACGATCAATCGTTCGACCTCGTCTTTTCGAACGCCGTAATCGAGCACGTTGGGGCGCGCGAGCAACAACGCGCCTTTCTCGGCGAGATACTCCGGGTTGGGAAGCGGGCGTTCGTGACGACGCCGAATCGGCGACACCCGATCGAGTTTCACACCGTCACCCCGCTGCTTCACTATCTTCCTCCCCACGTGTACAGGCGGATCTACGCGGCGGCCGGTTTCAAATTTTTCTCCGAGGAAGAGAATTTGAACCTTCTCGATGCCAACCAGTTCCTCGACCTCCTGCCGCCAGATGCAAGATCTCGCGCCGAGCTCAGCTTTCACCGGTTTCTAGGCATGAGATCGAACCTCTTGCTTTCCGTACGGGCGGAAGCTGGATGAGCATCCAAAGTGAAACCCTGCGTAGGTCGTGGGCAGTCGCCGCCCTGCTGGCCGGGGCGATCCTCTCCCTGAGCATCTTCTGGTCCGTCGGTGCACACAATTATGACTGGTACCACTTGCGACTCGGCTCCACCACGGTCACGACCGACCCGTACACACCCCTCCTCGTGTTCTGGGGGCTCTTCGGCTCGATTGCAGCGCTGCTGTTTGGCTGCGCGTTCGCCAAGATTGCCGACGCGAACTGGGCCCAAGAGACCTACGAGCAGCTGAGAGCGACATCAGATCGACAACTGATGCTCGCCTTCAGCCTGCTTGCCTTTGCAGTTCCGGCTCTCATTCACTGGCAACTGCTGCTGGGTGTCGACCTGACCGATGACGAGTCGGTCTATCGATTCTCGTCGGAGCTGCTGTTGAGCGGGCGCCTCTACGCTGACTCGCCGCTGATGAAGCTGTTTTACGACCACGTCTTCATGATCAACGACGGCAAGTACTATTCGCAGTACTTCATGGGTTGGCCGGCCCTGCTGGCGCCCGGAGTTGCGCTTGGCCTGCCCGAGCTGATGAATCCCCTGTACTCGGCGCTCACCGTTCCCGCGATCTTCATGACATTGCGGGATCTCTCCGGGCGTAAGGCGGCCGTCATTGGAGTCGTTCTCTTTCTTTCTGCCCCGATGGTGCAGTTCACGGCTGCAACACAGCTGTCCCACACCTCGTGTATCTTTGCGCTTGCGTGGATGACCTACCTAACGGTTCGGGCCAACCAGGGTGACTCGGCCAGGTGGCTACACGCGGGGATTGCGACTGCCTTTTCCGTCGCCTTCTTCATCCGTCCGGTCGCAGCGCTGGCGATTGGCGTGCCACTGCTCTTCATCTGGGCAGCTGCCGTTCGGAGTCTCAGCCCCGAGAAGCGTTGGAGCGCCATGCTCTCGTTCGCCGCACCCGCTCTGCTCTTCGGGGCAGCGTTCTTCGCAGTCAACGCCGTACAGAACGGAAGCATCGGGTACGTCTCCTATCAGCGGGCGGGCGACTATGCGCGTGAAAACGGCTTCCGCTACTCTGCCTGGCCGAGGCTGCCGGACGACTGGACCCCATCCTTCGGTTTCGGAGCGCTAGATCTTGCCCTCTCTCGAACCGGGATCGCATTGACCCGACTCAATTTCGCTCTGTTCGGATGGCCCTGTGCGTTCATCTTCCTGCCTTTCGCTGGCTGGCGAAGCGAAAGAGCTTGGATCCTCTGGCTGATGGTCCTCGGTTTCGTCCTGTCCCATGCCTATCTACGAACTCCGGGCATCGACACGTTTGGCCCGGTCCACTACGCGGAGATCGTCCTGCCGATCATCATGCTGAGCGGGCTGGGCGCAGCTCGGTTGACGAATGGGCTGCACAAGATGGGTGCGTCCCCTCTTACGACACGGCTCCCCGTTGCGCTCTGCCTCGGTTTCATCGCGGCGGCGCTATTCGGGTACCTGCCGGCGAGGGTGTACGCGCTCTACGAGGTGGCCGACGTACTTCAGCGTCCCGCCACTGCTGCCCAGGAGATCAAAGCTCCCGCAGTCGTCTTCGTGAACCGCCCCTTCATTCCGCGTAGGTGCGCCCACACTCAGCACTTCGTTTTCGCGCATACGGTCAATGACCCGGACTTCGAGAATCCGATTCTTTGGGTCAATCACCTCACCGTCGCACACGATCGAAGGCTGATGGAGCACCATCCGGACCGCCTGGGCCTGGTGATGCTCTGGCAGTCCGGTTGCGAGCCGGTTTTCGTTTCGTTGCAAGATGCCGAAGCGATGAGGATCCCGGACGGACGACCGGGAGGCTCCACGCCGCTCCCCCCGCCGGAGGAGATGCACTGATTTTCTCGTTCGAAGACGAGCACTAAGAAGAAGCCAGTGGAACCGTCACAATTTTTCAACAGCAACGCAGGGGAGTACTACGGGACCGACGCCGGGATGGGCACGGTCAACGAGCTTGCCGCTCGCCATATCGAGAAGGGTGTTTCCGGACGCGTCCTTTCGATAGGTGGCCTGTGGCCTCAGCACTCGCCGGACGCGATTGCGAAGCTCGACTTGGTCGTGGCGGATGTGTCCGAGGAAATGCTCCGGCCGCACCGGGAAGCGGGGATCTCGACGGTATTGGACGACGCGCGGGCACTTTCCTTCGAAGATGAAAGCTTTGACCACGTCGTGCTTCCGCTGGTGCTCCACCACATCACCGAGCAGTCGTGGAGAGCCGCCCGACGCGAAGTGCACGAAGTGCTGGCCGAGGTTGGGCGGGTCCTGAAGCGAGGGGGGCGCGTCTGGATCAGCGAGTTCGCCGTGAGGCGGCCGGTCTATTGGGCCGAAGCGCTGGCCGCGCCGGCTACGAAGCTCATCTTGGGCTTGGCTGGCATTCCTTTGGTGGTCATGCACAGCAGTGAGTTCTACTACAGCGCTTTGCTCCGCGAGGAGTTCGGTGAAGTCGAGTCGTACTACCCGAACCCGGCGGACGCGAGCTGGCGCGATCCGATTCGTCCGATCATCGGCCTTCCGTGGCTCAAAGTGCCTCGTGGGCTTTATCCAGTGCGGCCGGTGGTTCTATCCGCAAAGGTCGCCTGGTAGAGCGGGCAGCTTCATGGCTGCCAAGGTGGCACTGAGCGTATCGGGGTCCCCAATGCGCGACTAGATGCTCGTAGAGTGGCTGGTACGCCCTCGCTTCCTTCACGAAGGTTCGAACCAGCCGGCACGGATCTTCCGGCTCTAGGATTGCGGGAAGCTCGACCAAGCGCGCGAGCGGCGAAAGCGAACGAGTGAGCTCGATCGCTTCCCACTGAATTGGTTCGGGAAATCGGTTGACCAGCTAGACGTCGATGAATCGATGGTAGGCGCCGCGATCGAGATCACCGGCGCGAAAGAACGTATTGGACACGTTGTGATGGTTGAGCGTAGCCCTCGGCTCGACGCGGACGGCGTAGGTCCAGAGGGAGTCATGGCTATCCCGAGAATCGAAGGATAGAGGAGTCGCTCGGTCGAGGGCGATCGTACAGGCAGCGAGAGCCAAGGAAAACGAAAGCAGATCTGCCTGTGCGACAATGGTGCTCACGTTCTCGGTGTTGAGAGGTTGAGCGCGAACAGCGTTCCGACGCCGGCCGCCCAGGAGAGGGAAGGGCGGAGCCGGTACACGAAGCGCATGCTCATCGCGACCGCCAACACGCGCAGAGGCGTGCTCAGGATGTGAATCGG
>JAFDFW010000673.1 GCA_019309605.1 Deltaproteobacteria bacterium
GCCCGTGCCGCCGGTGCCCCCGCTCCCCGAAGCACCGCCCGAACCCCCGGTCCCGCCAGTTCCTGGTCCCGAGTAGACTGGCGTCGTTCCGGCGTCACCGCAGCCGAATACCAACGCGAGCAACATGCATGGAATCGTCGATCGCGCGATGCGTGTGGCCTGGTTGACCCTGCTCATGGTTGGGCTCCCGCCTGGCAGCTCGGTGCAACGCTGAGGTTGCGTGGCACAGCGCAGACCTGTTGAATCTCACATTCGCTGGAGCTCGAGCAGCCGCCGTCGGGCACGCACTCCTTCCGACCGTCAGGCCAAAGAAGGCGACAGCTAAACGTTGGGGCGCAGTCCGTGTCCGCGAGGCAGAGCCCGTACTGTCCGCAGACCGTCGTGCTTCCCACGGCCGCGGTCTCGCAGACAGGTGCTGAAGCTTCAGTGCAGTCCGAGTTCAGACATGCAGACGGCGATGCCCCATTCGGATCGAACACGCCTGCGCATTCCTTTTTTTCTTCGCCATTGCCGTCGATATCGCCGTCGATGTTTGCGCAGCGAGGGGCAAGGCCGTCGCAGTGGTAGTCCGCCATGCAGTCTCGTTGGATGCGGATGCAGAAGCTCGAGTTGATCGCGCCGAAGCAGGTGTGGTTCTTCGGGCAGTCCTGGTCGCCATTGCCGGGATTGCAAGGCACTCGGCGATCGATGCACTCTCCACCCTCGCAAGAGAAACCCCGCACGCAGTCAAAGCTGGTGTCGCAGCCAGCGCTAAGCTTGATACAGCGGTCGCCCTCGCCCGGAACTTCCACACAATCGCGCCCCAGAGGACATTCCACCGTCGGGCTGCAGGCGCCGCCGCCCGCGAAGACACATTGGCTGATCGCTGAGCCATCTGCGCTACTGCATCCCGAGTCGATGCAGACCGAGCCAACGGAGCAGTCCGCGTTCGTGTCGCAGAGCCCGTCGGCGGGACAGGAGCGACACAGAACAGTCGTCACACACGCAGGCTGCGACCCGCCCGCACCCGCAGTTCCGCCAGCCCCGCCAGCCCCGGCGTCACCGCCAGCCCCGGCATCACCGCCGACACCGCCAGCATCTCCGCGTGGGTCTCCCGATCCATCGGTCCCGCACCCGGCGATGCACAGCGCCGCAAGCAACAATACTCCAAGCCATCGAACAGCCATCAGGCCTCCTGTTACTAAACAGAATCACGGAAATTTTACAGTGACGCAAATCCTGCGGGCCGGTCCGGGGGCAAATCGGCGTTCGTGTGAGCCAGCTCACAGGCAGCCTGTAACCCGCTGGGATTCCGAGGAAACCCTGGGGTGCGCTCGGACGCTCTGTGATAAACCCGGCTCCGGGGCGACAAGCATGAACCGAGCCGCACAAGTCCAGCTCGGGAAGCCGCACCAGCCATTCGGGGTGAAGCTGATCAACCGGGCAGGCGCCGCGCTCGGCGATGCGCATGATCCCCGGGAGTGCTACCACCGGAGAGCCCGGAGGGTATGCCGGGCCGGCTGACATCGACTCATGACTCACACGACCACCGACGAAGGCTCTCGTGGCAAGCAGCGCGAGGCCTGGGATGGCGATCCCCCGCACCGGACGGCCGCCCGCGAGCGGCTACTCGAGGTCGCGGCCCTGTGCGTGGCCCGCGACGGCATTGCGGGCACGGGGATCGCACATGTCGCGCTCGAAGCGGGGGTGAGCCGACCTACGGTGTACCGCTACTTCAAAGATCGGGAGGAGCTCATCCGCTCCGTGCTGCTTCAGGCCGGGCTGCGCCTTGCCAACGAGGTTCAGGAGCACATTCGAGCGTTTGAAGGGCCTGGCGAGAAGATCGTCGCCGCGACCCTCTTCACCCTTCGAGCAATCCGCGAAAACCCAGTCCTTCGGCAGGTTTGGCAGCCCACCACGTTCGACGCGAACGTTCTGCAAGGGTTCACGCAGCCCGCCTCGATCACGTTCACACGCGTGGCGCTGGCCGAAATCATCGACGCCACGGGCTGGGACGAGGAGGAGGCCGCGGAGTCGATGGAGTTCATGCTCCGGATGATCATTTCCCTGCTGGCGACCCCTGAGCCCCGTCGGACGGAGGACGAACTTCGAGAATTCCTGCGGCGGCGATTGGTTCCTGCCCTGGGCTTGTAGTAAGGGGATCAACCGTGAGCAGTTGGAAACATTCGTTGGTGGTCGCGCTCGCGGTCGCCGCCCTTTTTCTCCCCGGAAGCCCGGCCTCGAACGCTGCCGCCGACGGGCCCATCGTGATTCGGTACGCGTCTCTTGCGCCTCCGAGCTCGGCGTTTGGCAAAATCCTCAAAGCCTGGGGCCGCACGTTCAAGAAAGAGACGGAGGGCCGCGCG
>JAFDFW010000674.1 GCA_019309605.1 Deltaproteobacteria bacterium
TCCGATGTCGACCCCCGTTCCCGCCACTTGGGCACCGCTGACTTCGACCTCCGCGGTGTGTATTCCGACTCTGAGACGCATCCCGGTCGGCTCGACCTCGTCGCGCAAGGCACAGGCGCAGCGCACAGCGCGTGCAGGTCCACTGAACCTCAGCAGGACCGTGTCATCATCCGTCTTGGCGACCCGTCCATGGTGGCGCTTTGCGACGTCCGTCGCGGCACGGTGATACTCCCTCAGCACGTCCCGCCATCCGCGGTCGCCCAAGTCCTTGGCTTGCGCCGCCGAATCATCGATGCTGGCGAACACGACAGTGGCAAGAACCCTTTCTCCTTCGACGGCGGACTCCGCAGCACCGGAGATGAAGTCTTCTGCATGGGCGAGCAAAGTATCGGCGTCCCCCGCGAAAGCCAGATGATCCTCGCCTTCCAGGACGATCATCCGCGACCCTGGGATTCCATCTGCCAGTGCTTCGGCCGCAGAGAGCGGGACGAGCCGGTCGCCATGACGATGCAACACCAACGTTGGCTGTTTGACCGAGCCTAGGACACCGGTGATGTCGCCCTGCGCGCTCAAGCGCAGGATCTGTGCCGCCGTCGCCGGGGTCGCGGCGTGACGTTCGTAGCGCGCACAATGCCTTCGCATCGTGGGGTCCTTCCCCCAACTTGGCGCGAGGAAGTCCGCGTACATCTGTCCCTCCCCCCAGGCAGCGCTCATCGCCACGAGACGCGTTTCGAGCTCCTCAGACGACATCCAGTCCATTCGTGCATAGGCGCTGAAGAGGATGAGCTGCCGAACGCGTTCCGGATGCGTGGCCGCCAGCAAGACGGCCATCGGCGCACCCTCGGAGATGCCGAAAATCGTCGCACGCTTCGAACCGACCGCGTCCATCACGACCAATACGTCCTCCATTCGTTCTTCGAGTGTGGGCACCTCATCCGGCGGAATTCGGTCCGAGAGCCCGGTTCCGCGTTTGTCGAAGACGATGAGCCGGTAGTGCGAGGCCAGCCTTTCGAAAAAGTCGGAGAAACCTGGAAGCTCCCACTGAAGCTCGATATTCGAAACGAAACCCGGGATGAACACCACATCCGCATCGCCGCCGCCAACGACTTGGTAGGCCGTGCTGTAACGCCCCGTGGCAGCGTAGCGAGTGATGGTCTCGGGGCGCGCCCTACCCGCTACAGGAGCCGAAGCCCCGACATCGGTAGGCGCGGAACTCAACTCGGCTGGTCCACCGATTTGCTCTACTTCTACGACGACTCGATACCCACGCCCATGAACCGTCCGGATGATGCGCTGGGCCCTGCCATCGTCTCCGACGACTCGGCGCGCCGCTTTGAGCCGACTGGTCAGCGCGGACTCACTCACGAACCTATCGTCCCAAATTTGATCGAGGAGCTCCCGTTTGGGCACGACCCGGTCGTGGTGCCGCACCAAATAGGCGAGCACATCGAACACCTGGGGCTCAATCTTCTGAGCCTCGCCTCCCCGGCGCAGCTCGAAGACCCCGAGGTCGAGCTCACAGTCTTCAAACCGGTAGATCATCAGCGAATCAGGATAGATTATACCACACTCCGTCGGTCGGTCGCGACGGCCAATCTCCACATCATCTCCACCTGATCTCCAAGCAGGAAGCGCGCGATTTCGCCACAGTGCTTCTCAGAGGGTCGGAAAGGCCGCCCCCGAAAAAAGGAGATTCATCATGACCCAGTCAGCTGTCCAACCCGAAGCCATGATCGTGAACGGCGTCAACGTCACCCAGCTCGGAGAAACCATCGACGCCATCCAGGGAGACCCGGAGATCGCACAGTTCGAGTTCCGCGCCCAGAACGTATGGCTCGGCGGTGGCCACAACCGCTCCGAGATCAAGTCCTTCTACGGAGCGTGTGAGGAAGACTCGATCCGAACGGAGCCGTTCGTCCTGGACGCCGATGAACCACCCGTGCTTCTCGGCCAGGATCAAGGAGCCAACCCAGTCGAGTACATCTTGCACGCTCTCGCGGCGTGCGTCACGACGAGCACCGTCTACCACGCAGCAGCCCAAGGCATCGAGATCGAGGCCATCGAGTCATCCCTCGAGGGCGACCTGGACCTGCATGGCTTCCTCGGCTTGAAGGAAGACGTCCGCAAAGGCTATCAGCAGATCCGCATCAATCTGAAGGTGAAGTCCGATGCGTCCGCTGAGCAGCTCCGCGAGTTGAGCAAGATGTCCCCGGTCCTCGACATCGTGACCAACCCGGTTCCGGTACAGGTCCACTTCACCGTCGAAGACTGATCCGTCGCTACAGACGGGCGACTCCATCATCGGGGGTCGCCCGTTTTCTGTTTGTCCGTCAAGGAGCGAGCGAACCACATGCCCATAGGTCACTCCCCTTCCTGCTCGCTTTTCAGAAGCGCGAACGGAACAAGCGACGATATCACACGCGGTACCTATCAACGAAACCGTTATAGAATCGTCTGAATCAGGCGAATCGCCAGATGTTCGATTCCCACCGCCTCACTGCGCGCCGGCCATTCCCACGTCGTGTAGACGTTGATGATCTCGCCCCGCGCATTATGCGTGCTAAAGGAGCCGACGAACTCGGCACCAGCGTCTTCCTGCAGCTCTTGGATTGAACACCTGCCGCGCCATGGTAGTTTCGACGCGTCGAGGCCTGAGCCAGTCATGGGGGCCATACGCGAGAACGAGAAGCCATAGGATGACGGCTTGAAGATTGCAATCGTCGGTGGCGGCAGCGCCGGCCTCGTGACCGCTCATCTGCTGGACGGGGCGCATCACGTCACGATTTTCGAGAAGGCGCCGGTTCTAGGTGGCCATGTGCGCACCCTCAACCGCAACGTAGATTGT
>JAFDFW010000675.1 GCA_019309605.1 Deltaproteobacteria bacterium
GGCGACGAGAACATCTTTAGGAGTAGTAACGATGAGTATCATCAAGGCAGAATACATCTGGATCGACGGCACCGAGCCGACGCCGCTTCTTCGATCGAAGACCAGAATGCTCGAGGCAAACGTCATCGAGAAGGTTCTCGGCGCAATCACCGGAGTTTCCGCGCTCCCGCACTGGGGCTTCGACGGGTCCAGCACGAACCAGGCGACCGGCGATGATTCCGACTGCCAGTTGTTCCCCGTCTTCGCGTGTCGCGATCCGCTCCGCGGCGGAGACAACCTGCTCGTCCTCTGCGAGGTCGTTACCCACGGCGGAACCCCGCACCCCACCAACACGCGACGCGCCGCCACCGAAATCGACGAGCGCACCAAGTCCTCGCTCGATTGCTGGTACGGCATGGAGCAGGAATACACGATGATGAAGGACGGCTACCCGCTCGGTTTCCCCGAAGGTGGCTACCCCGGTCCCCAGGGCCCGTATTACTGCGGCGTCGGCGCCGAGTATGTGTTCGGCCGTGAGATCGTCGAAGAGCACATGGATGCATGCATCAAGGCCGGCCTGAAGATGTCGGGCATCAACGCCGAGGTCATGCCCGGCCAGTGGGAGTTCCAGATTGGACCCGCGGGCGTCACCGAAGTGGGCGACCACATGTACATGGCCCGCTACCTCCTCGGCCGCATCGCCGAGACCTACGGCGTGGACATTTCCTACGACGCCAAACCCGCCAAGGGCGACTGGAACGGCGCAGGTTGCCACACCAACTTCAGCACCAAGCAGATGCGTGAAGACGGCGGCTTGAAGATCATCCACGAATACTGCGAGAAGCTCGGTCAGCCCGAGCGCGTCGCCCTACACTTGGAGCACTACGGCGCCGGCCTCGAGCTGCGTCTCACCGGCGCACACGAAACCGCGTCGTTCAGGGACTACACCTGGGGCGTGTCCGACCGCGGCGCCTCGGTCCGCATTCCGATGGCGACCGACCTCGACGGCAAGGGCTACCTAGAAGATCGCCGCCCCTGCGCGAACATCGATCCCTACACGATCGCTCGCCTGATGGCAGAGGTCGCCGAGTAAGGGCGACACCACTTCGCAGAGAGACGCCGCGTTCTTCGGAGCGCGGCGTTTTTCGTTAAACGGTCAACACCGCCGCGCCTCGAATGCCATCGTGCCGTAGGCGTGCGAGTGCCCCGTTGGCGTCCTCGAGCGGAAACCGCTCCGTGTGCGTGCGCACCGGGATACCCGCGGCCTCCCGGAGGAACGCGTACCCGTCCGCGCGTGTGTTGTTGGCCACGCTGCACATCATGCGCTCCCGGTAAAGAAGCTCGTACGGGAGTTCCGGAATTGGGCTCATGTGAATGCCGCCCAAGACAAGAGCGCCACCCTTGTCGAGGTGGGACAGGGCGGCGGGAACGATCTCGCCCGCCGGCGCAAAGATAATGCCCGCATCGAGGGGGACTGGAGGCTTGTCGGTCGTGCCGCCGGTCCAGACGGCGCCGAGCTCTTCAGCAAGCGCCTGGTGCTTGTCGCGATCGCGAGTGCAGACGTAGACCTCGGCTCCGCGCGCCCGGGCGATTTGGATCGCCACGTGGCCTGCTGCACCGAAGCCGTAGAGACCGATGCGCGCACCAGACCAGTCGTCGATGCCGGTCTTCGCGAGGCAGCGATAACCGATGATGCCGGCGCAAAGAAGAGGCGCTGCTTGAAGGTCAGAGAATCCTGCGGGCAGCGGGTAAGTGAAGCTAGCCGGTGCAACGAGGTATTCAGCGAAGCCCCCATGGACTGTCCACCCAGTAAACTCGGGGGAGTCACAGAGGTTCTCGCGCGCGCTCGCGCAGAAGGAGCAGCACCCGCACGTGCGATGGAGCCAAGCGACACCGACCCGCTCGCCGACTTCACGATCTGTCACGCCTGAACCGAGGGCTGCGATGGTGCCAACGACTTGATGACCCGGGATGATTGGCGAGCGCTGCACCTCGAGGTCGCCCTCGACGACGTGAAGGTCAGTGCGGCAGACACCACAGGCGCGCACTTTGATCAGGACTTCGTCTGAGGCTGGCTTGGGAATGGGTACATCGGCCAGGCGTAGGGGATGCGTCTCGATCGGGCCGGGAGTGTCGAGGAGCATGGCTTGCATCACGCCCCATCATACCACTGACACTGACACTGGCACTGACGCTGACACTGGCACTGACGCTGACGCTGGCACTGACGCTGTCGCTGCCCCCCCCCTTGACACCACACGACCCGGCCGGGGAAGCTGCCTCGCGATGCCATGGATCTGGATTCCCATTCTCGCCGTACCTGTCCTCGGTCCTGCCATCGTCGGCTGGAAAATCTGGGACGAGGGTTTTCGCGGGTAGCTCGACGATTCGGTTCTGGAAAAGCCTCGCGCAAGACATGGCACCGCTGCCGACCGTGCAGCGCGGCTTCGGCGGCGCAAAAGTCAACGACGTCATCCACTACATGGACCGTCTCATCACGCCGCACGACCCTGCGATGGTCGTGCTCTACATCGGCAGCAACGATCTA
>JAFDFW010000676.1 GCA_019309605.1 Deltaproteobacteria bacterium
CGGGTCTCAGGTCCCGTGCACGACGAGCGTTCTTTGTCGCTCGTGCCCCTCGGAAAGGTTCTGCGACACGAACGACGACTGTTCGGTCGGCTCGGTTTGTATCGAATCGGGATGCAGCAACGCGGAGCGTTCGGCGATTAGGCAATGTGTCTTTGCGGGCGGCGGTGCGTGCAACACCACGGCGGACTGTCCGACGGAGCGCGATTGCATGGAAGTCCCGGGCGAAGGCAACCGCTGTGTCAAGACTACCCCCGGCTGCGACACTCCCTTTGACTGTGTGCGGGGATTTTCTTGCGAGGCTGGGAGCTGTGTCGACCGCCGCGTCCCCTGTAATCGTGATCCGGACTGTCCCAAGAACCATACCTGCTTGGGCACGACGACTTCGACCTTCTGCGTGCGCATCCAACGAGACTGCCTCGAGGAGTTCGACTGCATAGGCCTCGCCCCTCGCTGTGAGGACATCGACGGCGATGGCAACAAGGAATGCGCAGGGGTGATCGATCCGAATCAGGCATCGCCGTCTGCATGCGTGAACTCGGCGTGTACGGACGCTTCAGCACCCGTCTGCGAGACAGCGGCCGCTGGAAGCACGACAGAGTGCGGACAGTACGGGCTCTGCCTCGATGACGCGGACTGCGCCGCGGGCTTCAGTTGTCTCGAACTTTGGCCCGACGGTCGGAAGGAATGCGTGCCGAGCGGCGGTAGCTGTTCGAGCTTCACCGACTGCCCGATTCGACAGGTCTGTGCGGCGCCCCGCGAGAACGGTGCGCCTGGCTGTCAGGCGGGATACCAACCATGAGCAAGATCGACCACGCTAAGCCGATCGCGACCAAGAAGCTGGGCATCGGGAGATCGGTGATTACATGCATGCTGCTCGCGCTCGCCGTCGGTTGCGGTGATGCCGAAGCGCCGCCGGCATACGTCGGACCGGGAACTGGTGGTTCCGGCGGTTCGGGTAGCGCTTCCGGCACCGGGGGTACGGGCGGCATGGGCGGCACGGGCGCTACAGGCGGCGGCGGAATCAGCGGCAGCGGCGGAGTCGCGGGAACCGGAGGAACGGGAAGCATCGGGGGCACGGGCGGCACCGGAGGCGTCGCCACCAAGTCGATTTGTCGCACCCCTCTTGATGCGGGCTTCTGTGAGAGCTCTGGCAACTGTTGCGAGACCGACCTCGACTGCGCGTTCGCCGGCTACGTCTGTGTGGACTCCGGCTGCAAGACGGATGCAGGCGCGCCGATCAAGCAGTGTCAGCCTTCCCGCGGCGGCTCCTGTGTCGACGAGGGCGACTGCCCGAGCGCGAGCGATTACGGCTGCATCGCAGTCGGAGGGGGCCCCAAGCGCTGCGTCCGCGTCACCCCGGGCTGCGATTCAGACACCGAGACTTACGATTGTCCGCCTGGGTTCTCCTGTGAAAGCAGCGCTTGCGTCGACCGCCGCATGTCCTGCGACAGCTACCGGGACTGTCCAAAAAGCCATGTCTGCACGACGACGCCGATTTCGCGTTATTGCATTCGCACCCACCGGACTTGCAAGGAGGACACGGACTGCGGCGGTTTCGCGGCAGTCGGTTCGTTCTGCGCCGACGTCGACAGCGATGGGACCAAGGAATGTGTGGGCGCGTACAACGACCCGCTTGAAGCGTGCTTCAACGCCGACTGCCCTGGCTCCGCCCCGGTGTGTGAGTCGGGTTCGGCGCCATCTTCAGTATCGTGCGGTGACTACGGACTGTGCCTCACGAACAGCGACTGTGACGTTGCGGAGGGCTTTGAGTGTGTCGGGCTTTGGCAGGATGGACGCAAAGAGTGCGTTCCAACCGGCGGCACCTGTAACCAAGTAACGGACTGCCTGCTCCCTAACCAAGTTTGTGCAGCTCCTCGCAATGGCGGCCCGCCAAGCTGCCAATCCGGAAGTGCACCCTAAGGAGGCGATGTGAAACCCCAAGCTCTAACCCCTTTCATCCTCTTCTCGCTCACGGTCGCGCTGCCCGCTTGTCAGGAGGGCGATCCCGCCTCCCTTGGAGCCAGCTATGGCGCGGTGGTCGCTGCGCCCGCCGCGTGCGGAAACAGCGACCCTACTTGCAACACGGCGCTCGACTATCCGACGCAGGCTGACCTGACTATCGAAAATTCACAGAATATCGAGTTTGCCGTCGGTACCAATCAGATTCAGTTGGAGCCCGGTAGCGGGCTCATCGTCGATACAGATGGAGACGGCGTTCCCGATCCCGCCGATGAGTGTCCGGGCCCCGGCTGGCGAATCCCTTGCGACGGCGACCCCAGCAACGACGGGATCTATCAAACACTCTTCTTCAAGACGGACCAAGAGGCGACCGTACAGGCCGAC
>JAFDFW010000102.1 GCA_019309605.1 Deltaproteobacteria bacterium
ATCAGCGGCGCCAAGACCGCAAACGCACTCCCGAACTCCGCCATCGTCAACATATAGCCGCTATCCCCGACGAGATGGGCGGCGGCCGCGGCGCCCGAGTGAAGCAACACCAAGACGATTAGCGAGCTGCCAAAGATCAGCACCATCGCAAAAGCGAGCAGCCTCCGCTCCGCCAGCTGAAGCCTCTCGGAGCGACTCGCGTGAACGAGGAGCTTGGGCCGAATCCCCCACATGTGGTTGAGCGCGCGCCGCAGCATCGAGAACAGGCGCGCGGAGACGTACAGCATGAAGACGGCGCCGATGACCGGCGCTGCCCAGCTCGTTGCTTCGTCGCCGAGCTGAACGATCGCTTCGACCAGAAACGTCGCCATGTCAGAGCCGAGAAACACCCCGAGCTGACCGACGAGCTCCTCCCGAGCTTCCGCTTCCGGCATGACCAGGGACGCAATGAGCAACGCAACAACGCCTAGCGGCGCGATCGCCAGGGACGCATAAAAGGCGATTGCCCCCGAGAGCAATCGCCCGTCGTGCGACTGGAAATAGCGCCACGTCTCGATGAGAAGCGCGACCATCCGGCTCTAGTAGCGGTAGTAGCTCGGCTTGAACGGCCCCTCGACTGGAATTCCGAGGTACTCGGCCTGGGCCGGCGTCAGTTTGCTGAGCTTGACGCCGAGCTGACCGAGGTGGAGCTGCGCGACTTTCTCGTCGAGTTCCTTCGAGAGCACGTAGACCTTGCCCACTTCGTAGCGATCGCGCTCCATCCACAGGGAGAGCTGCGCAAGCACCTGGTTGCTGAACGAGTTGCTCATCACGAAGCTCGGATGACCGGTGGCGCAGCCGAGGTTCACGAGGCGCCCGCGTGCGAGCACGATGATGCGCTTGCCATCGGGGAAGATGAAGTGGTCGACCTGCGGCTTGATCTCGTCTTCGGTGACGCCGTTCGTCGGGTCGGTCAGCCACGCCATCTGAATCTCGGAATCGAAATGCCCGATGTTGCAGAGGATGGCTTCGTTCTTCATCTGCTTCATGTGCTCGCCAGTGACGACGTCGCAACAACCGGTGGACGTGACGAAGATGTCGGCGATCGGGGCCGCCTCTTCCATCGTGACAACCTGGTAGCCCTCCATCGAGGCCTGAAGCGCGCAAATCGGGTCGATTTCGGTTACGAGAACACGGGCGCCCGCGCGGGCCATCGCCTGCACGCAGCCCTTGCCCACGTCACCGTAGCCGGCCACGACGACCACCTTGCCCGCAATCATCACATCGGTCGCCCGCTTGATGCCGTCGACGAGCGACTCACGGCAACCATAAAGGTTGTCGAACTTCGACTTGGTGACCGAATCGTTCACGTTGATGGCGGGGCACTTGAGCGAGCCCTCGCGCTCCATGTCGTAAAGACGATGAACGCCCGTGGTCGTCTCCTCAGACAGGCCGAGGATGCGATCGGACCCGTCGAACATCTCGGCGTACTGCTGGTGTACGATAGCGGTGAGGTCGCCGCCGTCG
The DNA here is from genome assembly GCA_019309605.1 of Deltaproteobacteria bacterium. GTDB lineage: Bacteria > Myxococcota_A > Polyangia > Polyangiales > Houyiibacteriaceae > SG8-38. Next base: position 1,507 of record JAFDFW010000102.1, read on the forward strand.
TCGAGCAGGAGATTCGGAGCCTTGCCGCCTTCGAACGAGCGAAGCTGCTGGTGAATGCACCAGTCGTACTCCTCCTCGGTCTCCCCCTTCCATGCGAATACCGGGACGCCCGTCTTGGCGATGGCGGCCGCAGCGTGGTCCTGCGTCGAGAAGATGTTGCAGCTCGTCCAGGTGACCTCTGCGCCGAGCTCGGTCAGGGTCTCGATCAGGACGGCGGTCTGGATCGTCATGTGAAGGCAACCCGCAATGCGCGCGCCGGCGAGCGGCTTTTGGGCCCCATACTCTCGACGAAGCGCCATCAAGCCCGGCATTTCGTGCTCGGCGATGGCGATTTCCTTCCGACCCCAGTCGGCCAATGAAAGGTCGGCAACCTTGTATTTCAGATCTGGATTTGGGCTCATGATGGTCTTATCTCCTCTTTCGTTCCGCGTCGCGCTGCGAGCACCTGCCACTTCAGATGGGCATCGGGGCCAGACCCGTAACGCGCTGCGGGAATGACAAAAATTTCGGGGTTGATCAAGCCGGCTGACTTGGCGAACTCAAAAAGCTCATCCCGCTCGAATCCGAGCCAGAGGTCGGCCTGCCGTTCGCGCATGAGCTCGTCGTCGTGGGAGCAGTAGTCGATGACCACCACTTGACCACCCGGCCGCACGAGCAAGCCCAGGAGCGATACCAATTGCTGCGGCCGCGGGGCATGGTGGAGCAAGCGCACCGCAAACACCGCATCGGCGCCGCCGAGTTCACGCACGCGCGCGACGATGGCGGCGTCGTCGTAGCTCGCCTGGACGAGCTCAACGTGATCGTACCCGTGACTCGAGAGCCTGCGCTCGGCCGCCCTGAGCTGCTCCTCGGAACGGTCGACCGCGATCACTCGATCGAACAACGGGGCCAACAGCTCGACCAATGCGCCATCACCCGTGCCCAGGTCGACCGCGAGGGCGCGCCTCGGCAATAAGGTGCGGATTGCGGTGAGATAGGCGGACCACTCTGCGACGGGAGGCGGAGAGGCGTCATCGGAGGGCTGCTCGAAGAAGGCGCGCGCATCTTCGTCGCGCGCTTTGATCACTCGGGCAACGCGTTCGAGGCTGCCGTCTTCAGCGCAGAGCGCGCGGCCGGAGCGAATCGCATCCGCGAGCAAGGGATCGCCGTTTAAATCGGGCGACAGGCGGGCGAAGGCGCGCGTACCCTGGCGGCGCACAGCCACCAAGCCGGCTTCTCGGAGTAGCTTCAGGTGCTTGGACACGTTTGGCTGCGCTTCGCCCGTCAGCTCGGCGAGCTCGCCGATCGAGAGCTCATCCTCGGAAGTGAGGCCGAGCAAACGAAGCCGCCGCGGCTCCCCAAGCAGGCGGTAGAGCTCCCAGCGAGGAGATTCTGCGACGGCAAGCGGCATGAAATCTCGATATATTCCCTCATTCGCATGGATGCAAGCAAGGCAGGGAAAGATTCCTTTAACTCGGTGTAATCACGTGCTTTTCTCTCGTAGCGCGCGCTGGTAGTAGGCCTCTGCAAAGTCTCCTCCCCGCTCGCGTGCAGCCTCCAAGAGGGGGACGGCGGCATCGGGCTTTCCGAGCTCCACTAGGACGGCGCCCTCGAGAGCGGGATCGGCCGCGCGATCACCGGACATCGATGTCAGCGCTTGGTGGGCCTCACCTGGCTCTCCGTTGATGAGCCTGCCCCAGGCCAAGAGGTGAAAGGCTTCGTCGAGCTCCGAGGTCGCATCGGCCTTCGCCACGAGCTCCGAGGCGGCGCGGACCACGGCCTGGCCGTCGCCGCGCTCCAGGGCTTCGAACGCCTGCTGGACGAGGCTTTGGGGCGATGTGCCTTCCGGCGCCTGGGACGAAGTGTCGCGCTGCCGCTCCGCTCGAAAGGCTTGGTAGGTGCTGAAGGCGAGCAAGAACAGCAGAATCGTCGCCGGATACTGTTTGAAGTTCACGGTCACGGCGAGCAGCAAGCCGATGACAGCGAAGGAGACGTAGCAGGCGAACAATCGCCCACGGGACGGAGCGAGGAGCTCCATGAGCGACGCCACGATGTTGCCACCATCGAGCGGCAGGACGGGCAGCAGATTCAAGAGGCCCCATCCAAGATTGACGAAGATCAGCGAGCGAAATGCGTAGCGCGCGAGCGAGGGATCGGGCACGCGCAACACGTCCATCAAGACCAATGCAAGCGACCCGATGAAGATCCCAACCGCGGGACCGGCGGCGCTCACGACGAGGCTTCGCGCTGGGCTCATCGGCTCGCTTTGCTCCCACCATGTCAGCCCACCAAGCGCGATGAGCTCGATCCGTGGCTGCCTTCCGAACGCGCGCCCGACCAAGGCATGGCCGAGCTCGTGCATCAGGATTCCCTGGAACACCACCACGACCCAGATCAGCAGCCCGGCCCATCCCTCTTCGCTGTTCACGGTCCAAAGCCACAGGGCCATCAGCCAGAACCACAGATGAATGCGGATGGGGATTCGGAACAGGCGGAACTCGATGCTCATCGGGGGAACTATGGGTCTCGGCCGGGTTGGCGGCCAGTGATTGCCGTCAGCGGCGTCGTGATTCCTCGGCAATTCGCTTCTTCGTCGCGGCCCAGCCGCAGATCTCGCATTGGCTCAAGTCGTGCCCACGCGCGGGGCAGTACTCACGCCCGAAGTAGATGATCTGCAGGTGCCGGCGAATCCAGGTGTCCTCTCGAAACACCTTCTTGAGATCGGCCTCGGTCTTGACGACGTTCTTACCATCGGAAAGGCCCCAGCGCGCGGCGAGACGGTGGATGTGCGTGTCGACCGGGAACGCGGGCCGGTCGAAGGACTGGCACATCACGACGGACGCGGTCTTGTGCCCCACCCCGGGCAGCGCTTCGAGCGCATCGATGTCGTCGGGCACATCCCCGCCATGCCGTTCGATGAGGAGCTCGGCCATGGCCTTGAGGTTCTTGGCCTTGGTCGGGGCGAGTCCGACCGTGCGGATGAACGAGAGAATGCGATCGACGGGCAACGCGGCCATCGATTTGGGATTGGAAGCCTCGGCGAACAAGGCGGGTGTTACCTCGTTGACCTTCTTGTCCGTCGTCTGCGCGCTCAGCATCACCGACACGAGGAGCGTGTAAGGATCCTGGTGATCCAGCGGGATCGGCGGCTCTGGATAGAGCGCATCGAGGATCTCGCCGATTCGGTCGGCTTTGTCCCGGCGATTCATTGGACGCGGACTACAGCTCTCGCGCGGTCTGGTTGATCTTGTACTTCGCGACGAGGCTTGCTTCGCCGAGGACGTGGCCTTCGATTGCGGCACGCACATCTCCGGCGGTGAACCTGCCGTCGACCGCGACCCGATCGGCATCGAGCGCATACACGGTGAACCGATAGTGATGCACGATGCTGTCGTTGAACGGCGGACAGGGGCCATCGTAGCCGTAGTAGTCTCCGGCCATGTCGGGGTCGCCGGCAAACCAGCCGGTGTAGTCGTTGATGCCGCAGCGGGTTCCTTGAGGACCCTCGGGCCCGTCCTTGCCCTTTGCCGTGACGGCATCGCTGAATGCGCCCTCCGCAACGGTGGCATCGGGCGCAAGATCGACGAGAACCCAGTGGCTGAAGTCCGCGCGGGGTAGATCGGACGGGACCATGCGGCCTTCCTGATTCACGTCATCCGGCTTGGTCGGCGCATCGGTGTCGATGCAAAGGATGGCGATCGACTTGGTGCCTTTTGGCAAGTCCGACCAGGCCAAGTGCGGGCTCTTGTTGTCGGAAAGATCGATCTTGCCATCCGCGCTGGTCTTGCCAAACGCGTACTGAGTCAGGATGTAATCGCCGTCGTTGAAACTGTCGCTGCGGAGCTGCATGGGAACGGAGATCAGCACTGACCGCCCCGCGTGTCAATGGAACGGAGGGCCGGGGCAGCGCCAGTGTTACTGGCGGCGAATTGCGTCGAGATAGCGTTGGGCGGTGGTGTCCCAGCGGAAGGTCGAGCTCACGTACTGCGCGGTGCGCTGGCTTGCCTGTCGAAGGGCGTCTGGGTCGTCGAGCAATTCCTGGATCCGGGCTGCGAACGCATCTGCGTCTTCCGTGGGCGCGAACCAGCCGTTCACGCCCTCATCGATCACATCGCGAATCCCCTCGAGGTCCGCCGCTAGCGTCGGCAGGCCGCATGCGCCTGCTTCGAGCATCACGATGCCGAAACCTTCCATATCGCCGGGGACGACGATGTTGGGCATGACGAACAGCTTGCCTCTTCGGTAGAGTTCCACGAGCTCTTCTTCGGAGATCTTGCCCAAACAGCGGACGCGCTGCTGGAGGCCTGCGCGCTTGATCGCGGCTTCGATGTTCTCACGCTCGGGCCCGTCGCCGGCCAACCAGAAGATCACTCGCTCGGGAAGCTTGGGCATCACGTTCTCGACGAACCAAACGAAACCTTTGCGGCGCACTTGGCGTCCAACCGTCACCAGCAGGAACGCATCGCCGGGCAGCGTCGGCACGCCGGTGACATGAACCCGCGCGGGCGCATCGCATGAGTCGGCCACGCCTTTGAAGCGATCGAGGTCAACCGCGTTGGGAACGACGTGCACCCGATCACGAGGCAAGCCGCGGGCAACCAGCTCTTCCCCCGTCGCCCGACTGACCGGCATGACCGCGTCGAGCATTCCGCAGAGACGGCGCACGGCCATCTGATACACCGGGTTCGGATCTGTCACATCTAGCCCGTGTATGATCGCAGCAATGCGAATGCCCTTCCTTTGTAGCGCCGGACCAGCGATCAAGAGCGGCAGCGCGGTCGTCATGCTGGTGAACAGAATCGTATCGGCCCGATGCGCCGCGGCTTCGCGCCCCAATCGCACCGCAAGCGAAACCAAGAACGGCACCGCCTTGATGTGCACCCACTTCCAGCTCGACCGAAGCGTTACCGTCCGCATCGAAACGTCGCTCCGCGCCTCGAGCGCATGATGAAGCTCGGTCGCCACCCTTTGCATTCCGCCCACATTGCTCAACGGCGCATCGAGCGGCGGGAACGAATGAGAAACGAAGAGAAGGCGCATGAGAGGTTGATACAGGAGCGGTAACGGGGGCGCTAGTGACGGTCATTCGCAGGTGGACACCCGAAACTCCCGGGGGTAGAGATGGAGCAAGTCAGTGATCCTGATCGAACCCAAATACGACATTGGGCAGCTCGTCCACCACAAGCTCTTCGACTATCGCGGCGTGGTCGTCGATGTGGACCCCGTGTTCTCGCTGAGCGAGCAGTGGTACGAACAGGTGGCGAAGAGTCGGCCTCCCAAAGATGCGCCGTGGTACCGGGTCTTGGTGGGCGGCGCGCTCCACGAGACATACGTCGCGGAACGAAATCTCGAAGAAGACGCGCTTGGCTCGCCGATCGAGCACCCCATGCTGGGCGACTTCTTCGACGCCTTCGAGAGCGGCCACTACGTACGCCTCCGCGC
>JAFDFW010000677.1 GCA_019309605.1 Deltaproteobacteria bacterium
GCCAGAAGCCAGCGACATCGCCGACTCGATCTGGAAGCCCCCGAAGCTCGTCCGAGAGTCCGACGACGATGTATCCGATCCCTCGCTGCCGGCCGACTCGGTTTTGGATTCCGTGGAGCTGAATCGCGGACATCGCGCCCGAGCGCACGAGAACCACGATCCGGCCTGCGATGCGGGCAGCGCGTCGAAGCCCGTGACCCTCATACGGTCCATCCCAGGCCTCGAGCCGGAAGTGGGCCGCCGGGCTGGCTAGACGGATGGCGTCTGTTGGCGGCGCCGAGGGCAGTCGTGCAAGCGCGACGGAATGGGTGCCCGAATCACCAACGGGATAAGGGCCCGATGGTGGAGCGGTCTGCAGGGGAGCCCGCTCGGCGGGTGGAGACTTCGGCGTGCCGGGAGTGGCGGCATGTTCGTCCGTCGGGAACCAGTCGTCGTTCAGGCGACGTGCAAACTCTGTGGCGATTCGTGACTCATTGGATGAGCCGCCGACAATCAACAGGCTTCCCTTGGCATGCGGCACGAGGTCGTCGAGCCCGGCAATCAACTCGTCCAGGCCTTGCGGATCGTTCGGCCAGGATGTCGCGGCGAGCACAGGCCCGTTCCCCCAGAATGCAACCTCCGCTGGCGTGTTTACCCAAAGACCCCGGAACTCGCGTCCCAACACGACGATCAATGCGAGGGCCACGAACAACATGGGGATAGCCAAGAAGACGACGATCTTCATCTTGTTTGCCGCCGGGTACTCCGGCACTGCGCCCGGGTCCAGCACTACGAAGCCGCTTGGCGGGTCATGCAACGCGTCTTCGAGAGCAGCCTCGGTGCCCCGCAACCCGGCAACGAGGGCCTCAGTCACCTTCACCTCGGCGAGCAACGCAGTCACTTCGCCTTCGACGTCGGAGAATGCTTCTACTCGATTCTGGGCCCTGTCCGCCATCTCACTGAGCCCCTTCTTGCGCTCCCGCAGAGCTGCCAGATTCGATTTTGACTCTCGGAGCTGTCCCTCCACGACTTGATAAGTGGTGTTGGCGCCCACTAGGCCACTGCCGCCTGGGCTCGTGTTGCCGCCAGCCCGAAGGTCCGAGCGCAACTGGTCTACCTGCTGTTGAAGTGCTTGGACGCGCGGGTGCGCTGGAGACAACGTGGCTCGCGCGCTCGCCAGCTCTTGTCGCAGGCTGTTGTAGGCGGCCCGTTCCGGTGAGATCCCTCCACCAACGAAACTCGTCTTGGGCGTGCTTGCGAGCTGGGACTCGAGACTCCTGACTTGGGCTTCGAGTGCGCGGATCTCCGACACGGCCAACTCACTATCCGCGAGGAGTGAGGCGGCCGATGTGACCATGGCCTGTTGGTCCGTCGAAAGATCGGCGATCCCATGGATCTCGCGAAACGCGTTGTACACATCGCGCGCCTTTTCCGCCTCCTTGTCGGCGGCCTTGATTCGCTTCCCCGTTCGCGCGATTTTCGCATCGAGTCGCCGAGACTGCCGCTCCTTGTGGTAGGCCATGAAGACGTTGGTGACGACTCGGGCATACTCCGCTGCATCTTCTCCCGTCTCCCCGGACACGGTGAAGGACATTGTCCCACCGCGAGGATTTGTCTCGTAGTCGATCCAGTTGGCGAGGTCGGTCAAGGTGGCCTCAGCCCCGAGCTCTTCCCGGATCTCGCGCAGAACGGATTCGTGCATCAGCGCATCGGCGGCCGGGCCAAGAGCAATGCCCGGCCGACGTCGATCGTCGACGGTCATGTCGCCTTCATGTCTCAACGTCACCGTCGTCTCGTAGAAATCCCCTATCACCAACTTCACAGAAAGGAAGCCAATGACAACCCCCGCGACTGCTGCGCCGGTCAACCACAATCTGCCGTCCCACAGCGCGCGGCGAACACGGTGCAAATCTACAGGGAACCCTGGGCGCCTTGCGCTGCTAAGTCCTTCTGGCCCGACCGACCAAGGCTCGCCTAGCTCATCCACCATCAAGCCGCCCTTTCGGTCAGGACGCGTTCCTGCGAGCGCCGGAACCAAAGACTGTCATGAAAATGATCTGCAAATCCCAAAGCAGACTCCAATTGCGAATATAGTCCAAATCATGCTCGACACGCTGTTCCATTTTGTCCAGCGTGTCGGTTTCGCCGCGCCAACCATTGACCTGGGCCCAGCCGCTGATTCCGGGTTTGACCTTGTGCCGGAGCATATAGCCCTGGATCTTCTTGCGGTAGAGTTCGTTGTGCGCGATCGCGTGTGGACGGGGACCGACGATGCTCATGGTGCCTTCGATCACGTTTAGGAACTGTGGGAGCTCGTCTAGGTTCGTGCGTCGGAGAAATGCGCCGAGCTTGGTGA
>JAFDFW010000678.1 GCA_019309605.1 Deltaproteobacteria bacterium
CGGCCCGACGGTGACGTTCGCTCGCACAGGATCCTCGGGACGACCGCCGAGTTCCTCGAGAACGCGCTCTCGGTCACGATGGAGGCGAACATCGTTGGCGACTCCGTCGAAGTCGAAGTGGAGATCACCAACGACCGGACCGGCCACCACGTGCCCACCGGCGTGACGATTCGAAACATGATCCTGCTCGTCGAGGCGTCACAAGCATCCGATGGTGAGCCCCTCGAGCACACCGGAAGCACGGTGATCCACAACCTTGGGGGATGTGAGCCAAGCTCGGCCCCAGGCGAGTGCCTCGCGGCCCCAGACCAAGGCTACTACGGCGGGTTGCCGGGAAGATTGTATGGGAAGATCAACATCTCAGATGCCGGCGACTCTCCGACGTTCTTTACCGACGCCGTGGACATCGTGAGCGACAACCGTATCCCTGCGCTGGAAACCGACGCGTCCAACTACACGTTCGCGGTCCCGGCGGAGAGCGGCGACATCGAGGTCCGTGCCCGCGTCATCTACCGACGCTCCTGGCGCGCGCTCGTCGACGGCAAAGACTGGCAGTATGACGGACACGGCAACACCCTCGAAGACCTCGAGCCCCCGCACTTCGGCCACCTCATGGCCTCCGCGGAAAAGACACTCTCCACGGGTTCGCCCATCCCCGACGCCGGCGTTCCTGATGCCGGCGAACCAGACGCCGGCGAACCAGACGGCGGCACACCGGACGGCGGAACGGATGAAGGCAGCAGCGGCGGCTGCAGCGTAGGCACGACCCCAACCCCAGGGGCACCGCTGCTGGCCCTCCTATTCCTGGCCGCCTTCCTAACCCGTCGCCGCCGCTAAAAAGGGGACAGTCCCCTTTTTCAAGGGGTTAATTCGCCTCAGAAGCTGCTAACACCGGGGGATGGGCGATAGCTTCCAGGTTCGAGCTCCGATGCAGGCGTTGGTCGTCAGCGTGCGCACCGAAGTCGGCCAGGCGGTTACTTCGGGCCAAACGCTGGTGATCCTCGAGGCGATGAAGATGGAGCACATCATCACCGCGGAACAGAGCGGCATCGTCACGCAGATCCTCACCCAACCTGACGCAATGGTAGCGGCGGGCGATCCCCTGGTGCGGCTGGAGCGAGCGGAGCACGTCGAGGCCGCGACCGACACCGCCAAGGAGACTTCGCTAGACGACATACGACCCGACCTCGCGGAAGTAAGCGAACGTCACGCGTTCGGACTCGATGAGAACCGGCCGGACGCGGTTGCGAAGCGACGCCAGACGGGGCAGCGAACCGCGCGGGAGAACGTCGCCGACCTCGTCGATGAGGGAACACTCGTCGAGTACGGGGCACTGGTCATTGCGGCTCAGCGACGGCGCCGACCGATGGAAGACTTGATCCGGCGCACCCCGGCAGATGGCATGGTCGCTGGGATCGGTCGCGTGAACGGCGAGCTGTTCGGTGACGCCGGCACGCAGTGCGCAGCCATGTCCTACGACTACACGGTGCTCGCGGGGACCCAAGGCACGATGAATCACCTCAAGAAGGACCGCATGTTCGAGCTTGCCGAGCAGCGGGCGCTTCCGGTCGTGCTGTTCTCGGAGGGAGGCGGTGGGCGCCCGGGCGACACAGACCACGCCATCGTTGCAGGCCTCGATTGCCGCGCCTTTCAATACTTCGCCGAGCTTTCCGGAAAGGTGCCGTTGGTCGGCGTCAACTCGGGCCGGTGCTTTGCGGGCAACGCGGCTCTCCTCGGCTGCTGTGACGTCGTGATCGCGACCAAGGCATCGAACATCGGGATGGGCGGCCCTGCAATGATTGAAGGCGGGGGACTCGGCGTGTTCACCCCCGAAGAGATCGGCCCTTCGGCATCCCAGTATCGCAACGGCGTCATCGACGTGCTCGTCAACGACGACGTCGAGGCAGTGGCCGCGGCAAAGAAGTATCTTTCGTACTTCCAGGGCGCCGTCACCGAGTGGAGCTGCGCCGATCAACGCCTCCTTCGCTCAGCAATTCCAGAGAACCGCCTCCGTGTGTATGACGTGCGCACCGTGGTCGAGACATTGGCGGACGCGGACTCGGTACTCGAGCTCACTGGAGGCTTCGGCGCTGGCATGGTCACCACGCTGGCCCGCATCGAAGGTCGGCCCGTCGGCATCATCGCCAACGATCCGAAGCATCTCGGGGGCGCGATCGATGGCGAGGCGGCGGACAAGGCGAGCGGCTTCATGACTCTGTGCAGCACGTTCGGCATTCCGCTCGTGTTTCTGTGCGACACGCCGGGGTTCATGGTGGGTCCGGAGGCCGAAGAGACCGGTCTCGTGAAGCGAGCCGCAGCGCTCTTCACGACCGG
>JAFDFW010000679.1 GCA_019309605.1 Deltaproteobacteria bacterium
CACCGGAGTGGCCGGCGGGGGCACCGGCGGAAGACCGTACGCCTTCTGGAACTCCCTGATGACGAGGGCCGCTTCGGGCGGTCGCATCTTCTCGACGTCGACGCCAATGCCAATGGTCGAGCCGTCGTTCGTCGAGGACTTTGACGAGGCGCAAGCGCCCAACACAAACATCAATAGGATCGCGCAGACCGTTCGTTTCATGGCGCGGAGGCTAGCACAGCCGTGGGGCCAGCCCCACAATCGCGCCCCGGCTAGCTCTCGACCGGGGCTTTGCCTTGCACCGGCAAATCCAGTGCTTGGCCCGATTCATCCGCGATGTGCATTTTCGAGGTGGGCGGGGCGAGCTGGATGCTCGCTTCTGCGAAGCGTCGGATGATTTCGAGATTGACGCGCTCGCTGAACTCGGAGAATGCCCAGTAGTCCGGAGGCTCATACCAGTAGTAAACGACGAGGCTCAGAGAGTCCGGGTTGAATTCCTGAAAGTACACGCGAGGTGGATTGTCCGCCGGCATGCCCTCGTGGTCCGCCAAGATCTCCCGCACGATTCGCAACGCCTCCTCGACGTTCTCCCGGGAAGTGCCGGTTGCGATTCGGAGTTGCGTCTTGCGGCGAATGCTCTGGCGCCGCCCGACGTTTTCGACTTCCATCGTGGCCATGCTCTCGTTGGGAATCGAGGTCAGGTTGCCGTCCAACTGACGGATCCGAGTGGACCGCAGCCCGATGCGCTCTACGACGCCATCATGCTTACCGGCGACAATTCGCTCTCCCACCCGGTAAGGCTGATCGACCAGGATCATCAGGCTGCCCAGTAGGCTCTTGAGGGTGTCCTGAGCCGCGAGCGCGATCGCAAGCCCGCCGATACTGATGCTCGCGACCAAACCTACGAGGGGGATCCCGATCTGGCTCGCACCCCGAAACACCAGCACCGCAGCGGCGACAATCCCGACGAGCTGCGCGGTCAAACGGATCAGGCTCGCGTCCAGGCTTTCGGCGCGGATGCGCGAAGCACTCGCGATGCCCTCTCCGATGGCGAGCGCGAACAACCAGGCCGCCCAGGCCAGGGACAAGTACGCGACCGTGGTCACCGACAGTCGCAGGGCGTTCGCAACCGCTCCCGTCACGTTGATCTCGTCCAACACGAACGGGACGACTACGACGGCGGAAATGAAGAGCGTGATGGGAAGAAGCAGGCGAAAGAGGTATCGCCACATGGAGCGCAGCTCATTCCCTTTTCGTCGAGTGAGCCAGTGCACGAGGACAAGGACGGCTAGGTTCGCCAAACCCGCGATGAAGAGGACGATCCACTTCCACCAGGCCAGGCCCCATGCCACCTGCCGCATCCAAGCAGGCAGCTGATCGACCACAGAGATCGAAACATTCCAACCTCCATAGACCTCGAGAAACGAGCCGAAGTTCTCTATCGGTGGCTGCCGAAGATAAGGCAGATCCTTCGTTCGCTCGTAGAAACCTTTGGCTCGGGCGACGGTTTCGGGGTCGAACAGGAACTCGCCTCGGCGTGGACCGTCGGCGACTTGGCGGATGCGAATTTCCGTATGGGGCAGAGTCCAGCGGTCGAGCTCCGGGTTCGCTTCGATCTCGTCGTCGTCGGGAACCTCTTCCATCGCAGGCAGCTCGATCCGGGACAGGACCTCGTAGAGGTAAACTTGCACGTCCCGGCTGACCTCCAAGCGAGCCTCCGGCGCAACCTCGCTCATGTCGAGCGTGCGTCTCGAGCGGATGTCGTATTCCGTCAGCCGCCGTAGACCTTCTGGGCTCCGCTCGCCCGTTCCCTCGTCCCGTATCTGGACCAACATCTCGTCCATCGACGTGAGAAAGGTGCTCAAGGTATCGTGCGGGCTCGAAGTCATCGGAGGCTGGAGCGGATGCTGGGCCTGCACCGCTTCTATCGGCCAGCTCAGGCCCAGTAGGAGGACGAGTGCGCGGAGCACCCACGCCCGTTGCGACCGAAGTTTGCGAATCGCGGTCAGGTCCATCTCTTCCAGAATACCTCAGCTTGCCGTTGCCAAGGGCGTTAGAACCGGACGAAGATGTCGAACTCGGGGGAGACGTAGCTGAGCACACTCCCGGGGACGACAAGCGCGAAGCCCTCGACGAAGAAATCCCCGTAGCCCACTCCGAGCCGGATGTTCGCGCGTTTCCACGAGAAAACGAACCCGGGGATGACGGCGAACGTGTTGGTCAAGTCGGTCACATCGACTTCGAGCTGGATGCCGATGTCCGGGTTGTCGCTGTCCAAGCTCCCCCTGACGATGAGGCCGCTCACCCAGGGCACCCATCTCACGGTGAAGGTGAACGCGACCACGCGAGAGAGC
>JAFDFW010000103.1 GCA_019309605.1 Deltaproteobacteria bacterium
CCCCGGCTGGTGGCCAATCGACTGACCGATCGAGGAGCGCTCGTGCCCGAGAATCGCCTTGGCGATCGTCCAGCCCTCATTCTCGGTGCCCAGGAGATGACCGACCGGCACACGGACATTGTCGAAGAAGGTTTCGCAGAAAGGGGAGTGCCCGCTGATCAAATCGATCCGGCGCACCGTGATCCCAGGCGTGCTGAGGTCCACGAGAATCACCGAAATGCCCATCTGTTTCTTGGGTGCGTTCGGATCCGTTCGGGTCAGGCAGAAGATCCAGTCACTCACGTTCGCAAAGGAAGTCCATATCTTCTGGCCGTTCAACACGAACTCATCGCCGTCCCGCTCCGCTTTGAGCTGCAAGTTGGCGAGATCAGACCCGGCGTTCGGCTCGGAGTACCCCTGGCACCACCGCACCTCGCCGCGCACGATGCCCGGAAGGTGTTGCGCATGCTGCGCGTCGTTACCGTACTTGAGCAGGACGGGCCCAAACATCGCGAGACCCTGCCCCGCCACAGGACGCGGCACGCCAATAGCCTTCATCTCCGCGTGGATAATCTCTTCCTGCTCGCGACTGAGACCTCCGCCACCGTATTCTTTCGGCCAAGCCGGCGCTGTCCAGCCCTTCTCCACGCCAAGGTCGCGCCAACGCAGGAGATCCGGATCGGTTTCTTCGCACTTCAAGCCACCCCAGTAACCCTCGAACGGACCGCTGCCGCTCGTACCCCAAAGCGACTTTGGCGCGTGCTCGCGAACCCAAGCGAGCGCTTCCGCGCGAAACGCTTTTAGCTCACTCACCCGACCACTCCACGGCTCCCGCCTTCTTCATGTCGAGCGCGACGTCCTCGATCATGTCCTCTGCGACATCCATCAGCTTCCACATGTCGATTTCGGTCTCCACGCCCATACGATGGAGCACGGCCACAAAAACCTCGAGCGGCGTGTTGCCTGCTCCGGCTCCCATGCCTGCCACCGAGCCGTCGATACGCGCCGCCCCGGCCTCGACCGCGGCAAGGGAGTTAGCGATGCCCAGGTGCAGGTTGTGGTGTCCGTGGAAGCCCACGTCGACGTTCGCGTCGAGAGCGGTCGCCACCTCAATCATTTGCTCCGCGGTGAGCTGGTGGCGCTGCGGATGCATCCCGTCGCGCAGACTCATGTCGTGGAGCGTGACCCTCTTGCCTTCGAGATTCACACTGCCTCCGCGCGCTGGATTTCTTCGGCAATGCGCTCGGCCGTCCGTAGCCCAGCGGCCGTCATGATGTCGAGATTGCCCGCATACTTCGGCAGGAAGTCACCAAGCCCCTCCACCTCCATGAAGAACGACACGCGGTTACCATCGAACACCGGCCCATTCTTGAGGGTGTATCCCGGCACATATTTCTGCACTTCGGCGATCATCTCGTGAGCCGATTCGGTGATCTCCTTTTCCTTGGGCGCATCCTTGGTGAGGCAATGGATCGTGCCGCGCATCATGAGCGGTGGCTCTGCGGGGTTGATGATGGCTGCCTTCACTTTCGACGTCATCTCCCGTACCCCTATGTGAAACGCACGGAGGCGGTTCCGATGCCGTCGACTTCGAGACGCATCTCGTCGCCCGCCACGACGGGTTCGAGAGGCACCAACGAGCCCGAAAGCACCACATCACCTGCGTTCAAGCTGATACCGAACTCGGACAAAGTATTCGCCAACCAGCTCACGCAGTTGAGCGGCGAGTCGAGCGCCGCCGAACCCAACCCCTCGCTCAAAAGTTCGCCGTTCTTGTAGACGCGCATCTTCAGGTTCGGAAAGTCGAGGCCCGTCGGGTCCGCGTGCTCGTCCCCGAGGACGAACAACCCGCAGCTTGCGTTGTCGGCGACCGTGTCTTGGATCTTTACCTTCCAATCGTGAACGCGGCTGTCGACGACTTCGAAGCAAGCCATCACGTACTCAGTCGCGTCCCGGACGTCCTCGTTGGTGACGCCGGGGCCATTCAGGTCCTTCTTGAGCTTGAAGGCAATTTCACCTTCGGCGCGTGGCTGAATCAACTGCTCGCTGATTGGCATGGGCCCGCCGTTCGGGTAGTGCATCTTGTCGGTGAGATACCCAAAATCAGGCTGAAAGACGCCGAGCATCTCCTGCACGGCAAGGCTGGTCACGCCGATCTTTTTGCCGATGACCTTCTCACCAGCGTCTTCGACGCGGCGCTTCACCATTCGCAACGATACGTGGTACGCGTCCTGAATCGTGATCTCGGGCCAACGCTCGGTGAGAGGGCTCAACGTTCGGCGTGCACGCAATGCCGCGTACAGCTCGTCTCCGAGCTCCTCGATCTTCTGTCTGCGCGTCGTATCATCCATGCCTAAATGAAGACTAAATGAAGAAGTCCGTGTTCTTCTTGCCGAACAGCACGCCGCCCATGTTGGACCCCGGCGTATCAGGACTGTTCGCGTGATGAAGCCGAATCGCGTGAACATCCTGGAAGTGGCGATTGATCGGCTGGTCTTCGAACGCCGCTCGAGCACCACAGGCGATGAACAGTTGCTCGACGATCTCCGTCGACACGCGAACAGCGCGCGCCGAATCGTGTCGGAAGTGAACCCGTCGGTCGAGCGGGATCTTTTCCCCTCGCTCCAGGTAGCCGGCCATCTCGTCGAAGTTGCGGCGCAGGGTCAGGACCTCTCGGTCGAGCACGGCGGTGGCTTCCGCCGCCAAGATGCTGTTGGCGAATGACTCCTTGGCCTTGCCGCCGGTCGCCTGGGAGACCTTTGACTTCATGAAATCGATGTAGGAGTCGAGCGCGCCGAGGGCCGCACCCACCGCCGGAGTGGAAACCGAGCGAATGTGGATCTGGCCGAACGGATACTTGTAGACTGGCGACGCGTTGATCTCGTTGCCCGGGCTCTGCTGCCGGAAGCCGTCCGAGAATTTGTGCATGCGGTGGTTCGGAACGAACGCGCCGTCGACCGCGACATCCTTGCTGCCTGAACCACGAAGCCCCGAAACGTGCCAGTTGTCGATGATCTCGTAGTCGGAGCGCGGCACCAGGAATGTGCGCATGTCGGGCGGCTTGCCCTCTTCGGCTGGCAGGAGGCCACCGAGGAACACCCACGCGCAGGCATCGCACCCGCTCGAAAACGACCATCGGCCACTGAGCTTCACGCCGCCATTGACCCACTCCGTCTGGGCGACGGGCATGTACGACGAAGAAATCAGCGTCGTGGAGTCCTCGCCCCAGACCTCGTCTTGGGCCTCGGGCGCAAAGAGCGCGAGCTGCCAGGAGTGCACGTTCAGGACGCCGTACACCCAAGCGCTCGACGCGCAGCCACGACCGAGCTCGAGCTGCAACTCGAAGATGATAGACGGGTCCATCTCGTAGCCGCCAAACCGTTCGGGCTGCACGACTTTGAAGAAGCCAAGCCGATGGAAGTCCTCGATCGTCTCGTCTGGAATCCTCCTGAGCTCCGCGGCCTTCTTGGATCGTTCCTGCAGCTTCGGCGCAAGATTGCGGGCGCGCTGAATCAGCTCTTCGCGTGTCGGGATGGGGCTGTGCTCTCCGTCCATTATCGTGTCTCCATGAACCACGCGCTGGGGGCCGCCTCATGCGATAGAGTAGAACGTGTTCTAGCCCACGGGTCGGAACATGTCCAGCGGCTCCGCGCCAACATAGGGCTCGCCAGGGACCCCGAAACGAAGGAATTTCATGCCGATACGGAGTGGCCTCAGAGCCATCGACCTGATGATGACCCTTACACGCCCTCCTTGAGCTGCTTGACGACGTCGGCCCAATGCGCGGGGTCGGGGCAGCGGTTGTGGGTGATGCTCACGCTATCGGCGATGCCGTCGAGCCGCTCCGTGAGCTTCTTTGCGATCTCGTTTCGCTCTCCGACCACAGCGATCGATTCGAGAATCTCGTCGGTGATCAGGTCGGTCATCTCGTCCCAGCGGCCCTGCTTCGACATGGCATTTAGCTCGTGGTGCACATCGCACCAGCCGTGGCAGTCCAGCGTGGACTTATACGCCGGGGTGGACCCGTAGAAGGCCAGCTGCTTCCGCGCCGCGAGCTTGGACTCCTCGAACTTTTCCTCGGTTTCGGCGGTGACCACCAACGTGGAGCACATGACTTCCAACTCCTCCAGCCTTCGCCCCGACTTCGCGAGCCCCTTCTGAAGCGCCGGCAGCGTGTTCTGCAGGAGCGAGGTTCGCGTGTTGAAGGGATGCGCGATGAAACCGTCCGAGACCTCACCCGCGACCGCGGTCATGAGCGGGCGGAAGCCGCCCATAAAGATGGGCGGTGGGCCATAGGGATTCGGGCCCGGATTGAAGGCGGGGATCATGATGGTGTGCGTGTAGAACTCCCCACGAAAATCGAGATCGCCCTTGCCTTCCCAGCAATCCCAGATGGCACGAATCGCCAACACGATCTCGCGCATGCGCTTGACCGGCTGCGACCAGTGCGCGCTGAAGCGCTTCTCAATATGCGGGCGTACCTGCGTGGCCAACCCGAGCACGAAGCGCCCCCCGCTGATCGACTGCATGTCGTAGCCGAGGTTGGCCAGGTTCATGGGATTACGCGCGAAGGCGATGGCGACCGCCGTGCCCAGACGGATGCGTTCGGTGTGCTCCGCCGCGACGGCCGCGGCAAGGAAGGGATCGTGCTTGGCCTCGAAGCTGAACGCGCCGTCGTAACCGACCTCTTCGAGATCACGGTAGAGAGTGCGCGCCTCGCGAGGATCTTCGAGGGGCGCGGTAGTGTAGATCTTCATGATGCCCCAGATTCTGTGGGTCACATGGGCGCCGAGCGCCAGCCGGCACTATCTACTTGGTCATCGCCCCTCACGGAGGAGCTGTGCACGATCGCCTTCGACAAGCACTCGACCGATTCTCGTCGCGGGATTTCCGGCGATGTAGCTATGTGATGGAAAGCGGCCTTCGACGTAACTTCCTGCAGCAACGAAGCTGTGGTCGCCGATGATGGTACCCGCCCCGATGACGCACATTGGGGAGACGAAAACACAGCGTCCAATCCGTGTAGGCTCATGGAAGGCCTCTTGTTGGCCACCTGTCAGAACGTGCTGAATCGTATTGTGCGTGTACATCTGGGTGCCGCTGCCGATCGAAGAGTAGTCTCCGATTTCCAAAGGGCTGTGGGCGCCATCGAGCACCGTGAAGGGCCCCACCCAGCAGTGCTTGCCTACTCGAACGTCTCCAAGCAGCAGGCAGGCATCATAGATCGACGAGCCCTCACCGAAGCCGTGGTCGCGAGCCATATCCCAGCGGTCATAGAGCAGCTCGCCCGTCGACACGTGTCGGTCGAAGCGCGCCTTCATGCGCCGCCTCAATTCCGTCAGTGTGGCGCGCAACTGTTCATAGTGTGCCGAGCCGATCGCTGCGTCCCATTTCTCATCGGGGTTGAGGACTTCGTTGCCAAAGCGGCGTTCGCGGTCAGCTTCATGACCGCCCTCTCTGGTCGCGATGAGCGCTTCCACATCGCGCTTTCGAACGACCGATCGTCCTGGAAAGTCCGCTCCGCTCAAACCATGTTGTGCCATCAAGGGGCGAGCTTTTTCGCTGATCTCGGGACCATCCTCGGCGGTTTCAGCGATGAGCGTCGATGTGTGACGGTGCACGGTATGGGGCGCCTCGGAGCTTTCGGTAAGTAGCGCGATGGTTTGCCCGACGCTGACGACTTCATTGATGTCCGCCAGATGATGCAGGTGACCGTCGGTTTCGGCGGTCACTTCGAAGGTCGCCTTGCTGGTCTCGAGGATTGCAATCACGGACGTGGGCCCGACGCGTTCGCCGCTCTCGACGGCCCATTTGACCAATCGAAGTGTGGAATCAGCAACGTTGAGGCGTGGGACGACAATCTCGTGTGGTATCGACATAGGTCTCCTGGCGTCACGCGCTACGCGTCATGGATCGAACCTTCTCACCGATCGAATGAACCGTTGGCAGCGTAGAGGATTCCTGATGACGCGCACAAGGAATCGGAACAGGCACGGCTCCAACGGAGCCAACGGCCACCTGAGGCCCGGGCGACGTCGCCACCGCGGCGGCGAGGGCCGCGGACAGACCAAACGTCGCAACACTTTCTTCCACTATTAGCAGACGTCTCGTGCGATGAGCGGACGCCACGATGGGGGCGGCATGTAGCGGCCAAAGTTGCGTGAGAATGATGTACTCGAAACGGAGCTCGTCTTGCAGGATGAGCTCCCGCATGGCCTCTTCGACAATCGGTGCTGTTCCGCCGTAGGTAACGATGGTGACATCGGCCGGCTCATCATCCACGGGTGCGAAGCACAAGGGTGTGTATTCGGGCCGGGGTTCTCCAGCTTCGGCCGAAGCCTCGCACTGCGTCAGATCCAGCGGCGGCTCTTGCGGTGGGAACAGACCATAGAGCGCTTTGTGTTCGACCAAGATCGTGGGCGCATCGTCGTAGACTGCTGCGCGCAACAGCTGCTCCGGCGCATGTCGATGGGACAGCGCCAGGACCCTCAGCCCGGGGATGCCGCAAAACAATAGCTCCGTGCACTGGCTGTGGGTGGGCCCGTAGCCGCGTCCCCCGCCGGAGACCAAACGTAAGGTCAGCGGACAAGTGACTTGACCGGCGTACGTGTAGTGAAATTTGGCTGCATGGTTGATCAACTGGTCGGCCGCCAGAAAGGCGAAGTCGGCGAACATGATCTCGGCGATCGGGCGAGCACCGCCGAGAGCCAGTCCATTGGAAACACCCACGATGGCAGCCTCGGAAATCGGCGTATTGAACAAGCGCTCCGGGTGCGCGACGGATAGTCCGCGTGTCACCTTGAATGCGCCGCCGTATGGATCTGCCAGGTCCTCGCCGATGACGACGATCGACGGGTCTTGGTCCATCATGCGATGGAGCTCGGCATTGAGGCGCTGAACAATTCGGGCGTTGTCGAC
>JAFDFW010000680.1 GCA_019309605.1 Deltaproteobacteria bacterium
CGTCCGGTCGCCTGTCTGAGGAAGATACCCGCTTCACGCTCGGTAAACTCCAGGTCCTTCAAGCGAATCTCGTTCAACATGTGGTGGGCCCGCAGCGTCGCCAGGGGCAAAGGCGGATCGACGCGCGAGATGATGACCAGGTGCACTGGACGCGGCGTGTGTTCCAGCAGACAACCTATCAACACGTCGTGAACAGCCGGATTGTCGACAAGGTGATAGTCGTCCAAGGCCAGAACAAAGTCCGGCTCACAGTCGTCTAGCTCGTTACAGAGACACGCGGCGATGTCCGCCAGGGGAACTAGCACTCGCGCTTCTAGTTGGGCCTGCGTCTCGGCGCACGCCTCGGGAAAGATCGTCCGCACGGCAGCCACCAAATAGCGGAGAAGCACTCGCGGCTCGTTGTCGGCCTCGTTGAGGGAAACCCAAGCACTGGGGCCAGGGTGGGACTCGAGCCAGTGACTGACGAGCGTGGTCTTGCCATACCCCGCGGGCGCCGAGACCAGCGTCAGCGGCAGATGTCGTCCCTCCTCGAGCCTCTCGTATAACTCGCCGCGGCTCACGACATCCTTGGTGGTCGCGGGTCGGTACAGCTTGGTGCGGATGAGAGTGCTCGAAGGCATGCCCGGGTACCCGAAGCCTTGGCTTGTATCATTGCCGGGTCAATCGTCCTACCCGACGCGTGAGCAGTCCACGGCGTCCGGCGGAGCCCAAATGGGCCGGTTTTGGGCCGTTCTGGCTCACGTGGCCCCCCGTACGTTCGGGTAGAGTCGGGACTACCGAGAAGAAGGATCAAGGTTGGAGGGTTGTGAAAATGAAAAGCAAGATGAACCTGTTTGCTGAGGCATCCCCCCTTGGCTTCTCGCGATTTGCCTTCGCGGCTGTGGCGTTTGCGGCGTTGACGCTCTGCGGCAGCGTGAGCTTCGCGGAGGATGACGTCTTCGCGGAGCAGGAAGCTATCGACAAGGAGAAGATCGCGATAGAGGAAGAGGCACAGAAGCGCTTGGATGAGCTAAACAAGCGCGCGGAGGCGGCAAAGGCGAAGGCGGCCGCTCAAACAGGTGTGAAAGCCGAACATAAACACATGGACCCCAAAGTGCCGCCGATTACAAAAGGGACACTCGGCATGAAAGGGAAGACCAGCAAGTCGAGTTTGGCATCGAAGCTTGCCAACCCGAGCGCGCCCGTGATGGCCTTGCAAAGTTTCTTGGACGTCAAACAAAATGGCGGCTCTGCCTCAGGCGCGCACAGGGCGTCCTTCCAATACGAGTTTCAGCCCGCCATTCCATTCCCAACCAAGCGGGGCAATGTCATCTTCCGGCCGGCCATCCCGATTCAGTTCGGCGAGCCCTACGTCAATGCGGCTGGCACGATCGACACCGCAGTGGCGTTTGGAAACATCTCGCTCGACACCCTCTACGGCAAGACCCTCAAGGACGGCCTGATGATCATGGGAGGGTTCAACACGCTGTTCCCATCCAACTCCAAACCCGAGCTCCGCGCCGACTGGGCGATCGGTCCCGAAGCGGTGCTCGGCTACGCGTCTCCGAAGACGGGCAACGTCTTTGGTATGCTTGGCCAGTTCACTTGGAGCTTGCCGACGCGCGCCGAGGGGCAAAGCGTCGCACTGCAGTACTTCTACGCGGTCAACGTGGGCGATGGATGGCAGATCGCCGCTCAGCCGGTCATGACGTATTCGCGAGAAAGCAAAGTACTCCGTTTTCCACTCGGTATTGGCTTGGTGAAGGTTGCCGCTCTCGGACACAAGAATTTCCCCGTCAAATTGGGCGTCCAAGTCTGGGCCTACACCCCGCCACCCGATGCTAGCGGGCCGGAATGGACAATCCGCTTCACGATCGCACCGGTCGTGAAGCTCCCCTGGAAGAAGTAATCTCGAAGTGCTGCCCGATCGGCGGGGGCTACCACTCCTAGCGAGATCCAATGGCCAACCACGTACCACGCCGTCCCGGGAGACACCGAGTGGTCGCTATCGCGGTCATGGTCGGCAGTTTCTTGGGCGCCCCCCAAACGGCCTCCGCCTTCGAGTCCGACGTGAAGCAGGATCTCGCGCTCTGGAGCCTGGCCTTCGTCAACCACGATCTCGGCGACAACTGGTCGGTGAGCTTCCAAACCGAAGTCCGCGCCAAGGACGAGGTGACTTCACTCGACGAGGCCATCTTCAAAGCGGGGGGCTACCACCGCTTCAACGATTGGCTGGAGCTCGGCATCGGCTACAAGTACATCTACAAGAACGACGGGTCCAACGAGAACATCGCTTGGGAGGAGCTCTATGTGAAGCATCCCTTCGGGCTGTTCGGCTTCACCCACCAGACAACCTGGTCGACAAGGGGACCGGACCGGTTTCCGGCTTCGAGCAGAACCGCCTCTACGCTGGCTTCGGCGTCCACGCGAGCAAGTACCTCAGAGTCGAGCTCGGCTACCTGTGGCGTTACGAGCTCAAGCGTGACGGCCCAAGCAAAAGTGACCACGTCATTCGCATCCAGTTGCATTTCGCCACGAATGGTCGCCACCCCTCCCGCGGAGGGAGCTAGCCTTTTCCAATGGAGCAAGGTTACGAGACGTCGCCCATCGCTCTTTGAATTAGCAGCTCGGCGAGGTCGCGTCGGCCGTCGAGAACCCCCGGTTGCCTATCAGGGCATCACTTTTCCGTGAGAACAGCGAGAGCTTCCTCAAGCGCGGGAATCTGCGCCAAGTCGCGCGGTCGTCCCGCTGCGCGCTTGCTCACGATGATCCGCTTTAGCGGAAGAATCTTGAGCATGACCCCGTCGATCTCGATGCTTTTCGCTCGGTCGAACTCCTGCTCGAAGGCGTCCAGACCATGGGCGTGAGTGACCACATCGAACCGATCTGCCTTCGCCAACCCGCCGAT
>JAFDFW010000681.1 GCA_019309605.1 Deltaproteobacteria bacterium
CCTCGGCACGGGCGCCGAGATCCTCGAGCAGGTCGGTGACCAGATCACGCACTTCGTGGCGGGGCTCGGGACCAGCGGAACCTGCATGGGCACGACGCGGCGTTTGCGCGAGCATTCTCGAAAGATCGTGTGCATCGCGGTTGAGCCGGCCGAAGCGCTGCATGGGCTCGAAGGGCTCAAGCACATGGAGAGCTCGCTCGTGCCCGAGATTTACGACCCGAAGGTTCCCGATGAGATTCTTCAGGTTGGCACCGATGCCGGCTGGGATATGTCGGACCGGTTGGCTGCCCAAGAAGGTTTGCACGTCGGACATTCGACGGGCGCGAACGTCGCCGGAGCCTTGGAAGTCGCCAAGCGCGCCGAAGCGAGTTGTGTCGTGGCCATCGCGTGCGACCGGGGCGACCGGTACTTCGCACCGATGAAGTGGGAGAAGCACTATGAGTGGTGAATCGTTGCCGTGGATCTCTGGCGATCTCGAGATCGAGAAGTCGGTGATGGATGAAATCGAACAGCATTCGCTCGAGGGATACCCGAGCGAGAGCTGCGGCTTCGTCTTCGGCCCGGCAGACCAGCCTGCGCTTCTCGCTCGATCCGGTCACGTTTCCGCGGACGTCGAATACCTATTTCAAGATCAACGAGCTACGCGCGGCGCGCACGTTCGAGCAGGGACAGAACGAGGGACGGCCGGTGAAGGTCATCTACCACTCGCACTGCGATGCGGGCGCGTACTTCTCCGACGAGGACGCGGCAACGTTCGCGAACGAGGGCCAGCTGATGTGGCCCTGCGCCTACATCGTGGTGAGCGTTGTGAAAGGCGAGCTCGCCGAGCGGCGCCTATGGGTCCACGAGCCAGGGACCAACGGGTTCCGGGAGTCGACGCTGACGATCCGAGAGCCCTGAGGCGCTTGCCTCTATGCGGGGCCAAAGGCCCTTGGCGACGGAGTCGCTCTACGGGCTCAGTTGCCGGTGTGGCGCTGGCGCTCGCGGAGACGAGCCTTCTTGCCGCGCAGATCACGGAGGTAGTAGAGGCGCGACCGACGGACGTGGCCACGTGCGACGACCTCGACCTTTTCGATGCGCGGCGAGTGGAGCGGGAAAATACGCTCGACGCCGACGCCACCGGAGACCTTCCGGACCGCGAAGGTCGCGCCTGCGCCCCCACGGCTCTTGCGAATCACAACGCCTTTGAAGATCTGGACACGCTCCTTGTCGCCCTCCCGAATACGGAAGTGGACGTTGATCGTGTCGCCCACCCGAAAAGGGAGAAGGTCACGTAGTTGCGACTTCTCAATCGCATCGATTTCAGGGACGGTTCCACTCATCAGTAAGCCTCTTACGAAACGGAGCCCGGAGTTAGCACGGGGTCAAAACGTGGTCAAATCGGGTTGTTAGACGATGATTTCACGGCGAAAAGTCGATCCAAACTGATGGCCACGGCGGCTCGCACCGAGAGATGATTGAAGTCGGTCGGCCCCTGAATCGGCTCCAGAAATGCGTCCGCACGCTGCAAAACACGGTCGCTCAGCCCGTGCCCCGTGCCGAACAGGAGGAGGGTTGGCTGAGAGCTGCTCTGGAGCCTTGCCGCTTCCTCGGCATATGAGGTCCGCGCGGGCCCAGACTTCGCCGAAGTGACCACCAATCGGGGTGTTTCCCCCTCCCTGGACTCGATCTCGGCGATCGCGTCGTCGATCGAGAGGCAAATACGGACCAGCGCAATCGCCTCTCCTCGCTCCGGAAACCGATGTTTCCCCGCCCCGGAGCACCAATGGTCAACGATCCGCTGGACCACGGGATGCTGCGCCTCGATGGGACTCACCACGAAGTATCCCCGCAATCCGTACGTCCGCGCGCTACGCGCGATGTCGTGGACATCGAGGTTGGTCACGGAGGTGGTGACTTCCTCGCCCTGCCGATCGACGACGGGGTGATGGACGAGGGCGCAGTAGACGGGGGACACGGAGGGGGGCTTATCGCAGTGGCAGGGGCAGTGCCAGTGTAGGTTTAGTTACATCCAACCCACCCACCCCCACCCGTAATCCTCCCTCCGCGCCCTGTGCTTCGCTTGGGCTTGGCGGCGCTTTGCGCCGGGCTTCGCCTTTGGCTCGCGCTGCCGCCTGCTGGGGGGAGAGTGTGGGGTGTGCTGGCGTCCTGGTTTGGTTTGGTTACACCGCCCGCCCGCCCCCACCCGTAGTCCTCCCTGCCGCGCCCTTTGCTTCGCTTGGGCTTGGCGGCGCTTTGCGCCGGGCTTCGGCCTTCGGGCTCGCGCTGCCGCCGGTGGCAGCGCGCAAATTGTGCGCTTTGGTTGCGGTGCGCTTGTTGTTAGTATCGGCGCTCCTGCAGGAGGCACGTATGCAACCGAATGCGGAAGCGCTCTATCGTCAGATGTACAGGAGCCGGTGCTTCGAGGAAGCTGTTACCGGGCTCTGGAACGACGGGCATATCTCTGCGGAGATGCATCTCAGTAAAGGCGAGGAAGGAATCGTTGCTGGGGTTCTCGACCATGTGACCGAGGGGGATGCGTTGGCGCTGGAACACCGTGGGACGGCGCCGATGGTCATGCGAGGCGTCGACCTCGCATCGTTGCTCAAGGAGTTCATGGGGCTCGAAGATGGCCTGTGCCACGGGATGGGTGGACACATGCACTTGTTCTCACCCGAGCATCTCGCCGCGTCGTCCGGCATCGTGGGAGCGTCGGGGCCTGCAGCGTGCGGCTTTGCCTTTGCCGCGCAGCACCTCCGGCCCGGCAAGGTGG